>DAPKRP010000530.1:0-2976 GCA_031800515.1 Polyangiaceae bacterium LLY-WYZ-14_1
GCGGTGCGCTCCGAGCCCTGGTACCGCTGGCACGCCTACGTGCACGGCTACACGGCTCCGGTGTTCCTCTTCGCCGCTGGCCTGAGCTTCGGGATCGCGACCTTGCCCCGCTGGGACAAGCATCTCGGTGCGACCCCCACGGTGCGCAAGCGCTTCGAGCGCTACGGGATTCTGCTGCTGATCGCCTACCTGCTGCAGATCCCTCGGCTCGACCTGGGGCTCCTTTTCGGCGGGGCGGAGCCGGAGCTTCTGCAGCGGATCCTCAAGGTCGACGCCCTGCAGCACATCGGGATCAGCCTGGTGATCGCTCAGGCCCTCATCCCCGTATGCCGGACCCGGCGGCGCTTCCTCTGGACCATCTTCGGCCTTCTGGTGGCGTCCGTATCCCTGGGTCCGGCGATCTGGCGCTTGCCCGTCGAAGACGCGCTGCATCCCTTCTTTGCCGCCTACGTCAACGATCACACCGGTTCCATCTTCCCCTGGTCCCCCTGGTCCGGATTTATCTACGGAGGAATCCTGGTCGCGTGGGCGCTGCTCGAGCTCCGGGTCAATCGGAGCTTCGCCGACGTGACCGCGGTGATGGCGATCGTCGCCGGCCTGCTGATCTATCTGGGTTATCTGCTCGACCACATCCCCGCGGTGCACGCGTTCTTCGGAGACCACAACTTCTGGAAGACGGGACCGCCGTTTTTCCTCTGGCGTCTTGGGGTCGTGCTTCTCGTTCTCGCCTGCCTCGGGCTGGTGGACGTCGCCCTCGAGCGGTCGCCCCGAGGCCGGCGGCTGATTCACCCATTGGAGATCCTGGGGCAGGAATCCCTGGTCCTGTACGTCACCCATCTGATGATCCTCTACGGCTCGCCCCTGGCGAAGGGTCTGGTCCGCTACCAGCGTCGGTCCCTCGACCTCGAGGGGTCCCTGGTCGCCTTCGCCGCCGTCTGGGTCGCCGTCTGCGCCGTGGGCTTTCTTTGGGTCTGGCTCCGGGGACGACATCCCGGCACCTTCCTCTGGTTGAAGCGCGGCCTCTGGGGACTCGTCGTCTACTACGCCGTGCGGGCGACGTTCTTTTGAGAAACCAGCCCCCTCCCGATCCCCTCACGACGGATTCCTCAACACCCTCTAAGGTTCGCCCTCATGACGCACCTGCCCCCGACGGTTGTCCGCATGCTGTCCTCCTTCGTCCTCGCCGGTGGGCTCCTCCTCGGGTCGGGGTGCGGAGACGACGGGACCGAAGACGGAAGAGCGTTCTTCTTTCGGGAGGAGCCTCTGGTCATCGCCCACCGGGGTGGCCCGAGCCTCGGGCCCGAGCACACCATCGAGACCTTCCAGGCGGGGGCCGAGGCCGGGGCGGACGTCCTCGAGCTCGATGTCCATCTCACCCGGGATGGCGAAATCGTCGTGCTCCACGACGATACCGTCGACCGCACCACGGACGGGACTGGGCTGGTCAAGGAGATGACCCTCGCCGAGGTCCGAGCCCTGGACGCCGGCTACGCCTGGTCCCCGGACGGTGGGGAGACGTTCCCCTTTCGAGGCCAGGGGGTCCGCATCCCCACCATGGGCGAGGTCTTCGAGGCCTTCCCGGATGCCTGGTACGTCATCGAGATCAAGCAGGCGGACCCCCCGATGGTCGATCCCTTCCTCGCCGAGCTCGACCGCTACCGCATGCGGGCCCGTTCCGTGGTCGCCTCGTTCCGGCAGGAGGTGCTGCTCGCCTTCCGGGAGCGCGCCCCGGACGTGCTCACGAGCTTTTCCGAGGAAGAGGTCCTGACGCTCTTCTTTCTTCCGATGATGGACGAGCCGGGATACCTCCCCCCGGCGGAGCTCCTCCAGCTGCCCCCGACGAGCGCGGGGATCGAGGTGTTCACCCCGCGCTTCCTCGAGCGGACGGACCGCCTGGGGCTGCCGATCCACGCCTGGACGATCAACGACCGGCAGCAGATGGACGAGCTCCTCGGGAAGGGCATCCGAGGGCTCATCACGGATTACCCCGACCGGGCCCGGGCCGCGGTCGACGCCTTCCACGCCGCCGGGACCGGCGACCCGTAACCGGCGACCCCCCTCCGAGGCTATACCTTAGTACTGGACGAGGACGTGCACCGAGGGACTGTTAGTCGAGCTCGTTCTCGACGTAGAAGCCTGGAGCGCGCATGAGGGCTCCGGTGGTGTCCGTGCCGACGGCAAGCTCGATGGTGCTCTGGGTGCCGTCGCCGTCCAGGTCACCGTTCGCCCGCAAGGTGTACACGGGATTCGGGCTCCCCCCGAGGCCCGGGGCAGGCACGGCACCGCAGCCCGCCCCGACGCCCTCCAAGCCATAGACGAAGTAGACCGGGTCCCGGATCGAAAAGCCGACGGCATCGAAGGACGACCCCGGTGGCGGGACGAACACCCGCTTCCGGTCCGTCGGCGGCCCGACCGGAAGAGGTGGCTGGTCGGGCACGGTGCAGCGGGTATTGCTGCCGAGGGCGCCGACGGATCGGTCCGACCGTTCCCGGGCGAAATAGGTCGCCAGGTCCTGGAAAAGGGCTTTCAGGTGGGCCGGGGGCTCCGCCGCCCGGCTGCGCCGCAGGTAGGTCGTGAACGCGGGAAGGGCGACGGCGGCCAGGATGCCGATGGTCGCGACCACGATCATCAGCTCGACCAGGGTGAACCCCCGCTGCCGGCGGCTGGGGAGCGCGGAGAGGAGAGGCAGGCGGGTGACGGACACTTCGGACGGAACCTCGACCCCCCGCGGAACTTTGGATACCGGCGTCCCACACCTGACGACATCTGCCGAAATTCACTTAGGAGATAACTCACGTTGAGGGGGCTCGCCGCTCGACACGCGATCCCGCCCACCGGGAAATCGCGTCGGAGACGATGCCACCGCTTCGCCCCGAACCTTTCCGGCCGTCCGCCGTACAGTCCGGCGCCATGCTGCCGCCGCCGCCGCCGCTGTCGCCCGCCGCCCCGCCTCCTCCGAGGCCGTGCCCTTCCTGC
>DAPKRP010000531.1:0-2837 GCA_031800515.1 Polyangiaceae bacterium LLY-WYZ-14_1
GCGGGGGATGACATGGTGGGCAAGGACGCGGTTCCTACCGGTTAGAAGCGGCCCGTGACCCGCCCCATGAGCCGCCGCCCGACGGGCTGTCCGAAGGGGTGCTGGCGACGGCCCTGGTCGAGCAGGTCGTAGCCGGACAGCCCGAGCTCCAGGTGGTCGTCGAACAACCGGTAGCCCAGGGAGGCGTTGACCAGGGTGTAGCTGCGGATGGGGAAGCTCTGGAAGCGGACGCCGGTGACCGGGTCGCTCACCTGCTGGGCCCAGCGCTGGTCGTCGACCCAGTGCACGTCGACGGCGGCGTCGATGCCTATCGGCGATCGGTACTGGATGCCGCCGTTCACCTTGTGCCGGGAGGTACGACGGTCGTCCGAGAGGAAGGAGGCCGCCGCCCGGTCGCCGACCGGCGTGGTGTCGTGGACGGCGTAGTTGGCGTAGACGTCGAGACCGTCGATGGGGTTGACCCGGGCACCCAGCTCGCCGCCGACCTGTCGGACCCGGGCTGGGTCGTTCGAGAACTGGAGCTCCCCGACGGGGAAGGCCCCGATCGCCGGGTCGAAGCCGACCCCCCCGCTGGCGAAGTCTTCCAGCCCGAAGCTGTTCAGGGCGGCGAGCAGGATCAGGTCGTCGACGAAGTTGACGTAGACGTTCGCCTCGAGGGTGAGCCAGTCCAGGTCCTGGCTGGTGTAGCCGAGCTCGACGGAGGTGATCCGTTCCGGGTCGAGGTTCTCGTTCCCCCGGCCGACGGCGGTGATCGCCCGGACCGGCGTCGGATTCTGCAGCTCGAGGTACGATTCGAGGAAGGTCGGGCTTCGGAAGGCCCGGGCGACCATCAGGCGGAGCGACGAGTTCGGGGTCGGCCGACCGACCAGCGCGGCTCGGGGGGAGAACTGCAGGCCGTCGAGCAGGGGATGACGGTCGAGGCGCGCGCTCACGTGTACCCGGAACCGTTCGTGGACCCGGATGACGTCCTGCACGAAGACGTTGAAGTGATTCTGCCGCTCGGTGCCCCCGATCCAGTCCCAGTCGATGCGCTTGAACTCGTAGCCGGCGCCGATGCTGATGTCCTGGGGCACCCCGAGCTCGACGGTGCCTTTCCAGCCGACGTCGACGTCGATCACGTTGCTGTCGATCCGCGAGTCCGTCGGCACGCCCGCGGGCGGCTGCTGGATCTGGGAGACGTCGATCCCGAAGAAGCTCCAGTAGGTTCGCAGGTAGAACCCCCGGTCCGAGCTCAAGCTGGCATGGGCCTGGTTGAACAGGGTGTTGTCCCCGAAGGACTGGCGAAAGCGGCTGACGCTGTAGAAGATCAGCTCCGCCGCGGCGAGCCCGTTACCCATCTCCAGGGTGAGGTCGTCGGAGAGGTCGATGGACGCGTCGACGTCGAAGACCGCCCGTTCGAGGGCCACGTCTTCGTTCGCTGGGACGACGGTGAGGTCGGCCCGGTCGTCCCCGACCTCCAGGGCCCACTGGTCCCGGCGGTCATAGCCGCCGCTGACCCGAAAGCGGACGTCTCCCTCCCGGGCGGCGACGGAGCCGGCGACGTGAATCGCGTCGCCGGTCCCCACCCCAGCGCTGGCGAAGCCGCCACCCTGGCGGGTCTCCTTGGTCAGGATGTTCACGACGCCGCTGAAGGCGTCGGCGCCGTAGACCGCGGAGGCCGGCCCGCGGATGATCTCGATCCGTTCGATGTCGCCGGCGACGACGGGGACGAGCTCCCAGTCGGGAGCGCCGATGAAATCCAGGTTGACCCGTCGGCCGTCGACCAGGACCAGCACCTTGTTCGACCGGCGCTGGTTGAGGCCTCGAATGGAGACGTCGGTGCCGGCGGGGCCTAGGGTCATCACCTCGACCCCGGCGGCTCGGCGTAGAAGCTCCCCGAGGGGGACCATGCCGACCAACCCGGACAGGCGGATGTCCTGCGCGGTGACCACCGTGGTGGAGTTCGGCGCGTCCAAGGGGGATTCGGCGACCTGGGACGCGGAGATGACCCGTTCGTCGTAGACGGCTTCTTCCAGGAGCTCCATCCCCTGAGCATCGGAAGCACCACCCCCGTCCTCGGGCGCGGAGCCGTCCCCGCCCGGGGAAGCCGCCAGGCCCGCAGGCGCGGGAGCCGCAGGGGCCTCGGCGGCGGCGGCCCGGGCGGCGGCGGCCTCGGCGGCGGCACGTTCCGCCTCGGCGACCTGCACCTGGAGCTCGGAGGCGAGCTCGTTGAGGCGTGCGGCCCGCCGGCGGATGCTCGGGCTACGGAATCGGCGGAGGATGCGGGCGGACTCCTGGGTGAGCTCGGCGACCTCGGAGGCCGCTTCGACGTCGACCGGCGGTCCCGTCGGCGCGCTCGCCGCGGCGGCCTCCGCGGCCGAACGCTCCGCCGCCGCCTCCTGGCTGGCCTCGGCCTGGTCCTGCTGCCGGCGTTCGACGGCAGCGATCAGCTGGCGGACTTCGGCCTCGTCATCGGGGCCGCTCGCCAGGTAGCCCTCCCAGGCTTCGACGGCTTCGTCGTAGCGGCCGATCTCCAGACTGGCCCGACCGATGTTGTAGAGCACGTTCGGGTGGGGAAGGATGGCGTGGGCGATGCGGAGCTCGTCGATCCCGTCGGCGACCTCCCCTTCCTGGATGAGCTCCATCCCCCGCTGAAAGTGCCGGCGGGCCTCGCCCCGGGCGTCAGCCCGACCGGGCGTCGGGGGCAGTACGAGCGCCAGGACGCTCAGCCCGCTGACCACCGCTCCCAGCCGAAGACGTACGATGCGGAGGTCAATCATAAGGATTGTCCCGATAGGTCTGGGCTTCCGGAGCGACGTCCTTCGACGTCCCCCCGCGGGAGCTGGCCCGGGCGGATC
>DAPKRP010000532.1:0-2148 GCA_031800515.1 Polyangiaceae bacterium LLY-WYZ-14_1
GGGGGGGGATCGGGGAGGCGTCGGAATCGCGGTCTGGTCCGGGGGGAACGATCCGAAGGCGCCGATCCGTCATCCCGTCCCTCTAGTACACCTGTCCGGAAGATCGATCCTGCCGGCGAGGGATGTGGGTGCGCGGCGAGATGATTCGGGCATGGCCCTTGCTGACGTTCGGGGTCGTGGCGCGTTCGCGCGCGGATCTCGCCGTCTTCGGTCCCGTGGCCACCGCGGAGCCGCGCCAGCTTTGCGCAACGCGCAAGGATTGCGACACTCGAGGACCCATGACCCAGGCGTTCGAAGAGCTTCCTCCTCGCCCCCAACCGGCGGCCCACCGCCCCTATCCCGTAGCCGTGCCCGACCAGCCCGTGGCGCGCCAGCCGGGGAGCGCCGAGGCGCCCGGGCCAGAGACGGGCCCATCGAACCCGGCGCCCCGCCGGTCGCGCCCCGGCCGGGTCCTCGTGGTCGACGACGAGGCCAACGCCCGGAACGCCCTCGCCGAGCTCCTCGGCGACGAAGGCTACGAGACGGAGACGGCGGCGGATGGAACCAAGGCCCTGAGCGCGATGGGCCCCTTCGAGCCGGACGTGATCCTCACGGACCTGAAGATGCCCGGGCTCGACGGACTCGGTCTCCTCGCCGAGGGGCGCAAGCGGGCCCCCTACGCGGCCTGGATCGTCATGACCGCCTTCGGGAGCATCGATACGGCGGTCGAAGCGATCAAGCAGGGCGCCGAGCACTACCTGACCAAGCCCCTCGACCTCGCCGCCCTGACCGCATTGGTCGAACGGGCCATGGACAAGGCGATGCTGAGCCAGGAGGCGGCGAGCCTCAGGGAGCGGCTGGAGCAGCGTTTTCACTTCGACCGGATCCTCGGCGACCATCCGTCGATGCAGCGGCTTCAAAAGACCATCGCCCAGGTCGCCCGGAGCCGGGCGACGGTGCTCATCCAAGGGGAGAGCGGCACCGGCAAAGAGCTCATCGCCGCGGCCATCCACCACAACTCCCCCCGTCGAGACCAGCCCTTCGTGCGCCTGAACTGCGCGGCCCTCGCCGAGAACCTGCTCGAGAGCGAGCTCTTCGGCCACGAGCGGGGGGCCTTCACGGGGGCCGTCGGCCGGCGGGAAGGGCGGTTCAAGCAGGCTGACGGCGGGACCCTCTTCCTCGACGAGGTCAGCGAGATCCCGATGCCCCTCCAGGTGAAGCTGCTGCGCTTCCTCCAGGAGAAGGAGTTCGAACGGGTGGGGGGCAACGAAACCCTCCAGGTGGACGTGCGCATCGTCGCCGCCACCAACCGGGATCTCCACGAGCTCGTCCGGGAAGGGCGTTTCCGAGAGGACCTGTTCTACCGACTGAACGTCGTCCAGCTGGACGTGCCGCCCCTCCGACAGCGGCGCAGCGACATTCCCCTCCTCGCCGGCCACTTTCTCCGCCACTTCAACGAAGAGAACGAGCGCGCGATCCCCGGGTTCACGGACGACGCCCTGCGGCGCCTGGTGGCCTACCCCTGGCCCGGGAACGTGCGGGAGCTGGAAAACGCGATCGAGCGGGCCGTCGTCATGTCCGACGACCAGCCGATCACCGCCGAGCAGCTCCCCAGCGCCACCATGGAAGCCGCCCAGGACCTGGGCTTCTTCGCCCCCGGCGTCACCCTGTCGGAGCTCGAGCGGATGGCGATCCTCCGAACCCTCGAAGCGACCGGCGGTTCGACGTCGAAGGCCGCGGAGATGCTCGGCATCAGCCGGCGCAAGATCCAGTACCGGCTCAAGGAGTGGGGCCTGACCAGCCAGGACGTCTCCGACGGGGGCAACGCCTCGCCGGCCGGCTGAGCGACCCTCTCACAACTGACCACGGCGGCGCTCAGCCGTCGTCGTTCCGCCAGGAAGGCAGGCGGAAGCAGGCCGAGGTGCCCCCCTCCGGCCCGGGCCCGACCATGACCAGGCCCCCGTGCTGTTCGACGATGCGCTGGACGATGGGAAGCCCCAACCCCGTGCCGGCTTCCTTGGTGGTCATGAAGGGTCGGAAGAGGTCCGCGACGGCCTCCCCGGGGAGCCCGGGGCCGGTATCCCGAACCTCCACCTCGACCCACCCGGCTCCCCCGTCGCCATCCCCGGGCCGGCGGGCCGCCAGCGCGAGCCGGCGCTCCGGGTGGCC
>DAPKRP010000533.1:0-14222 GCA_031800515.1 Polyangiaceae bacterium LLY-WYZ-14_1
GGGCGTCGGAGGCTCGGTGCTGATCCGGACCACCAGGGCTGCGTAGCTCGTGTCCTGGAACGGCGGCCGGCCGGACAGGCATTCGTAGAGCATGACCCCGAGGGCGTAGATGTCCGCGCGACCGTCGACGTCTTTGACCCCTCGGAGCTGCTCCGGGGGCATGTACATCGGCGTCCCGAAGACCTGCCCGGTGCGGGTCAGGGGAGCGTCCGCCCCGTCCCCCTGGGCGAGCTTGGCGATGCCGAAGTCGAGGACCTTCACCACTTCACGCCGGCCGACCTTGGCGAGGAACACGTTCTGGGGCTTGAGGTCCCGATGGACGATGCCGACCTCGTGGGCGGCGCCGATCGCCTCGGCGGCCTCTGCCGCGACGAGGAGCGCGTCCCGGAGCGCCATCGGCCCCGTCCGGCGAAGGCGGTCGGCGAGCTCCTCCCCGGCGAGCTTCTCCATCGCCAGGTAGACGACCGGTGCCGCATCCGGGGAGGCATCGTGCCCCCGTCCGGCAGCATCGGCGGGGGGGGCTTCGCCGCTCCCATCGGTGAGCCCCGAGTCGTCCTGGCCCAGGTCGAAGACCTCGACGATGCCGGGATGGCCGATGGACGCCGCGGCTCGCGCCTCTCGGAAGAAGCGCGCGGTCACCTCCCGATCCGAGGACAGCTGGCGGGGGATCACCTTCAGAGCGACGGGGCGACCCAGGGCTTCGTGGACCGCGTCGTAGACGACCCCCATGCCCCCCTCGCCGAGCTTGCCGACGACCCGGTAGCGTCCGGCGACGAGGGCTCCTGGGCGAAGGGTCTCGCCATCCCGCTGGGTCGTGGCCGTCACCCTTCGTCAGGATAGCAGCCCCGAGGCGTGGGGCCCCCGGGCTCAGTCCCGGGGGGTCCGCCGGAGAAAGGCGGGCACCTCGAGCACCGCCTCGTCGTGCAGGGCGGCCGCGCCGAAGGCGCGTCGGAGCCGGGGGGAAGCGTCCCGGACGGCCGCCCGGGGGGGCTCCGCCGGCGTGGGTCGGTGGACGGCGGCGGCGGACGCGGCGGCGCCCCGGGCCACCACCCCGTCGGCTCGGTAGCCACCGATCCCAGAGCGGGCCGTCGTCGGGGGCCGGCCGGCCCCGAGGTGGGCACCCCGGTCGAGCACCGCCACGCGGGAAGCGGGCCGTTCCCGAAGCCGGGGACCGGTTTGCTCCGCCGGTCCTTCGAGGGCTTCGTCCGCCGCCTCGAAACCGGTGGCGATCACCGTGACCTTGACCACGTCGCTCATGTCCGGATCGGTCACCACCCCAAAGATGATGTTGGCCTCCTCGTGGGCGGATTCCTGGACGTGGCTCGCCGCCTCGTTGATCTCCTTGAGCCGAATGTCCGGGCCCGCGGTGAAGTTCAGCAGGATGCCCGTCGCCCCGTGGACGGAGACGTCGTCGAGGAGGGGGGAGTTGATCGCCATCTCCGCGGCGTCGATCGCCCGCCGTTCGCCCCGGCCGTAGCCCGTGCCCATCAGCGCCGGGCCCTGGTTGCTCATGATCGTCTTCACGTCGGCGAAGTCGACGTTGATCATGCCCGCGTTGACGATCAGGTCGCTGATGCCCCGGACCGCCTGGAGCAGCACGTCGTCCGCCCGCTGGAAGGCGTCGAGCATGCTGAGGTCGTCGTCGAGCTCGAGGAGCTTCTGGTTCGGGATGGTGATGATGGTGTCGACGCTCTCGGCGAGGTCGTCGACCCCCTGGTCACCGTTCCGGGCGCGGCGCCGACCCTCGAAGCCGAAGGGACGGGTGACGACCCCAACGGTGAGGGCGCCCTGGTCCCGAACGACCTGGGCGATGACCGGCGCGGCCCCGGTGCCCGTGCCGCCGCCCATGCCGGCGGTGATGAACACCATGTCCGCACCATCGATCGCCTCGGCGATGCGCTGCACGTCTTCGAGGGCACTCTTTCGACCGACGTCCGGGGTGCCCCCGGCGCCCAGCCCTTTGGTCAGAGCGCAGCCCAGCTGGATCTTGGTCGGGGCGAGATTCTGCTGGAGCGCCTGGGCGTCCGTGTTGGTGGCGATGAACTCCACCCCCTCGAGACCGCTTGCGATCATCGTGTTGATGGCGTTGCCGCCGCCGCCGCCGACCCCGATGACCTTGATCCGGGCCTGGAGCTCCACGTCGTCCGCGAATTCGATCTGGATTGCCATCGTCGTCGGTCCTGTTCTTTCGCCGTCGTCTCTTCGTCGCCCTGGTGATGCGAGGTGCCTGGTGGTGGTGGCGGTGGTGGTGGTCGTCGTCTGCCGCAGCCGATGCCGGGGCTTCGTCCCAGGAGAGGCCGGGTTGCTCCGAGCCCGGGGGGCGGGCTCAGAAGACCTCCCGGAACCATTGGCCGAGGCGCGCCCCCCAGGGCCGCCGCATCGCGGCGACGAGCTGCCCGTCGTCTTCCTCCGCGCCCCGGTGGGGCGAGCCCGGAGGGAAGCTCCCGCCGCCGGTGGCGGTGGCTCGATGGAGGGGAGCGCCCGGGGGGTGGAGAAGGTCGGTGCCCTGCCGGGGCAGCAGGCTACGCGCCCGCAGGCTCGACGCCGCCGCCTCGGCTCGGAGTCGTTCCGCCCCCACCTTGGTGAGGCCGACCGCCGTCGCGTAGGAGGGGCTTCGAACCACGTCGACGAGCCCCCCGAAGCCCGTCGGGGCGCCCCGCCGGACCGGCAATCCCAGCACCTCTTCGGCGAGCTCGACGGTCCCGTCGAGGAGGGTCGCCCCGCCGCACAGGACGACCCCGGAGGCGAGCATCTCCCCGTAACCCGTCTCGTCGATCACGTGACGAGCGGCGGCGAAGATCTCTTCCACCCGGGGCTCGATGATGTCGCCGAGCACCTGCCGGCGGAGGGACTTCGACGGGCGCCCCCCGACCCCGGGGACCTCGATCGTTTCCTCCGCGTCGATCATCCGGGTGGACGCGCAGCCGTACTTCAGCTTGATGCGCTCGGCCTCCGCCATCGGGGTCCGCAGACCGACGGCGATGTCGCTGGTCAGGTTGATGCCCCCGATGGGGATGACCGAGGTGTGGACCACCGCCCCATCGACGTAGAGGATCAGATCCGTCGTCCCGCCGCCGACGTCGATCAGGGCCGCGCCGATCTCCTTTTCGTCCTCGTGCAGCACCGCCTCGGCGCTGGCGAGGGGCTGGAGGACGACCTCGGCCACGTGGAGCCCGCAGCGCTCGGCGCACTTGATGATGTTGTGGACGCTGGTCGAGGCGGCGGTGACGAGATGGGCCCGGGCCTCGAGGCGCACCCCGCTCATCCCGATGGGCTCCCGGATGCCGTCCTGCTCGTCGACCACGTATTCCTGGGGCAGCACGTGGAGCACCTGCCGGTCGGCGGGAAGGGGCACGGCCTTCGCCTGGTCGAGGACCCGCTGGACGTCGTCCGGCCCGACCTCCCGGCTCGAGATCGCGGCGACCCCTTCTTGGTTGAGGCCCCGCACGTGGCTTCCGGCGATGCCGGCATAGACGGTGCGGATGTCGACCCCGGCCATGCTCTCCGCCTGCTCGATCGCCGCCCGGATGGCCTGGACCGTCGACTCGATGTTGACGACGACGCCCTTCTTCAGCCCCTTCGAGGGCACGGAACCCACCCCGATCACGTCGAGGCCGTCCTCCGTCTGCTCCGCGACCAGCACGCACACCTTGGTGGTGCCGAGGTCGAGCCCTGCGATGATCTCGCTTTCCGCCATGGTCGCAGCCGTCGCCTTCGGTTGCCGGGCGGCCGGAGGGACGCCCGTTCAGGTCCTCCGTCCCATACACGGCTCGGATCCGGGCGGTCCAAAAAACGGCAGCGTCGCCGAGGGACCCCGCCTCGGGCCTCTCAGAGGGTCGGTCGACATAACCGACCGAGCCGCGGAGCCGAGGCGGCGTCGGCTGCAAGGCGCGGCGACGAGGAATATCTGAAGGATATTTCGAGGAGCCGTAACGCCGCAGACGGCGTCGGATCGGCTTCGCGGCGACCGGAGCGTTATGTTGAGCGACCCTCTCAGGCGGCTCGGTCGCTGGCGGCGGCTGCGGCCTTCTCCGCGGCCTCGATCCCGGCGGGGAGGTCGGGGGCGGAGCGGGCCTCGTCGTCATCCCGCCGCCCGGGTCGGACCGTCCCCGTGCCGAGGAGGTGGTCCGCGAGCTTCATGCCCCCGAGCGCCGTCGCCAGGGTGCTCTGCCCCGGGAAGACCGTGTCGCCGACCAGGTAGAGTCCAGGGAGGACGGGGCGGGGCCAGACGTCGAGGTAGTGGTGGAGCCCGGTGCGGCGGGGAACCCCGCCCACCAGGCCTCGGTCACGGCCGGTGAATCGGGCGAAGGTACGGGGGCTTCCGGTCATCTCCCCCTCGACGCCGGCCCAGAGCCGGGGGGCGAAGCGTCGCAGCCCCTCCCGCATGCGGGCCTGCACCGCCGCCACCCGGCGCGCCTGCTCGTGCTCCGGGAGGGCGGCGAGCTCGGCGGCGGGGACGTGGGTGCTGACGGTGACCGTGCGCCGGCCGTCCGGGGCGCGATCGGTTTCGTCCCGGCCGCTGACGGAGACGAAGAGATGGTTGCCCTCGAGGAAGGGCCGACCTTCGTCCTGGACGATCTCCAGGTGGTGGGCGGGGTCGAGCTCCGGGGCGTCGGGTCGCACGACCAGATAGAGCATGGCGGCGCCCCAGCCGGTCGAGACGCGACGCGCCAGCCGGTCGAGGCGCGGCACCTGTCCCTCGGAGAGACCGGCGAGACGGCGGGCGTCCTGGGGCAGGAGGTTGGCGGCCACCGCCGGCGCCCGGAGGGGACCTTTCCGGGCGTGGACCACCCAGCGCCCATCCGCTTCGTCGTAGCGTAGGCCCTTGACCCGGTCGGCGAAGCGCACCTCTCCCCCGGCGTCCCGAATGGCCGCCACCAGCGCCTGGGCCAGGCGTCCGATCCCCCCGTGGACGTGGCCCGTTCCCCGGAAATAGTAATCCATGGTGGCGAGGGCGAAGGGGGCCTCCGCCTCGGCGGCGCTCGCCTGCACGGTGATCTGGCTGACGGCGTCGGCGTAGGTGCGCAGGGGGCCCCAGCGGTCGAGGCCATGGCGGCGAAGGAACACCTCGAGGGGGCGGCCGACCAGCTCGAGGAGGGGTAGGTAGCGGGGCAGTCGACCCACGTGCCGCAGCAGCTCCCGGGGGCCGAAGGGGGGAAGCAAGGCCGGGTCGTCGAACAGAGACCAGAGAGCGTCGGCGATGCGCTCTTGCTCCCGGAAGAAGCCGACCACCGCGTCCCGGTCGGCGCCCGGCAGCCGCACCATCCGGTCGATGAACGCCGCCCGCTCCGGTGGGATCGGCAGCTCGAAGCTCGGGGTCCGGAGCACGACGGTCGGGTCGAGCTCGTCGAACTGGAGGTCGAGGCCGAGCTCCCGGCGCCAGCGGTCGAAGGGCTGGCCGGGGCCGAAGCCGGAGAACAAGGTCGCCCCCGCCTCGAAGCGCGCGCCGCGGCGTTCGAAGGTGCTCGCGCAGCCGCCGGGGTAGGTCAGGGTCTCGCAGAGGGTGACCCGTGCGCCGGCGCGGGCGAGGGACAGCGCCGTCGCCAGGCCGCCGAAACCGGCGCCGACGACCACGGCGTCCCGCGCGTCTGCCTTCGACATTCGGGAGAACTTAGGGCCGTACCAGCTCCGGAGAAAACCCCGGCGCCCCTTCCGGCAGTCCTTGAGGGGTGCCCTTCCCCGGCGTCGGCAGCCGCTTGACCTCGAGCTCCCGAAGGAAGCGGCGGATCCGCTGGGCGAGCTCCCCGGTGTGCTCGACGTGGGGAGCGTGGCCGAAGGTCGGCGGTCGCTCGATGCGGGCGTGCCCGGGCAGGTGGCGCTCGAAGAAGGCGAGGTGCTCGCTCGAGAAGATCTTCTCCTGCTGGCCCCAGAGCAGCAGCGTGGGAACGGCCAGGCTGGCGACCTCCTCGGGTTCCAGGAGGTCCACCGGGGTGACCGTGTCGATGAGCGCCCGGAGCGCCTCCTTCGAGAGCTTTCGCTTCACGTGCTGGGCGAGGAAACGCCGGGGGAGCCAGGGCCGCTCGGCGAGGAGCCGGTCGAGGAAGGCGAGGGCCCGCTCCTCGTCGTCCACCCGGAAGATCTCGAGGAAGGCCGCGAGCTCCCGGTCGTCCATCCGAGCGCCCCCGGGGGAGCTCAGGACCAGACCCGCGACCCGATCCGGGTGGTGGCTCGCGTAGCGGATGGCGGCGAGCCCCCCCATCGAGTTGCCGAAGATCACCGCCGGGCGGTCGCCGATGAGCTCGTCGAGCGCCTCGACCACGCCGACCCGAAGGCTCTCCGGGTCGAGGCGGCCGTCCGGGGGAACGTCGCTCAGTCCATGCCCGGGAAGGTCCGGGGCGACCACCCGACCCGCCTCCGGACGCAGCCGGAGGATGAGCGGCAGGTAGTCCATCGCCGAGCTGGCGAAGCCGTGGATGACCACCAGCGGCAGCCGCTCCCGATCCGGACCGTCCGCCTCGAGGGCATGCACCCACCCCTGGGTGGTCTGGACCTCCCGAGCGCGAAAGCCGAGGAGGGAGAGGGGCGCGGAGGCGGCTCGCCGGATGACGCGATGCGGCATGGGGGGGATCTAGTCCCCTTTCCCGCCCCTGAACACCCGAAAACCGTACGGTCGGTTCCACGGGGCGAAAACCCGGGGGGACGACCTTTCTTCTCCATCCCCGCCTTCCCCCGCCGCCCTCTGGTAGTCTCCCGCCGGCTTGACCCTTTCCCTGCCCGCGCCGATCCGCCGGGATGTCGCCGACCGCGTTTCCCGGCTGGAGATCCCCTTCAACCGCTGGGGGGTGGACCCCTACGGTATCGACCGATCCGAGCTGGCCCGGTTCTTCAGCCTGCTCCACTGGTTCTACCGCTCGTATTTCGCGGTCAGCGTCTACGGCATCGAGAACGTGCCCCCCCGGGGACGGACGATGCTGGTGGGCAACCATTCCGGCGGCGTCGCCCTCGACGGGCTGATGACCATCGCCTCGGTCTTCTTCGAGATGGAGCCGCCCCGCCTCGCCGAGGGGATGGCGGAGAAGTTCATCGCCCGCTTCCCAGTCTTCGGCAATTGGTCGAGCCGCCTCGGTCACTTCACCGGGCTGCCGGAGCACGCGGTGAGGCTCCTCGAGGACGAGCGGATGCTGCTGGTCTTCCCGGAAGGCATTCGGGGCACCGCCAAGCTCTACCCGGAGCGGGACTCCTTGGTGCGCTTCGGCACGGGCTTCGCTCGGCTCGCCACCCAGACCCGCACCCCCATCGTCCCCTTCGCCTTCATCGGGGGCGGGGACGCGATCCCGACGGTGGCGAACGTGACCAAGGGCGCGCAGGCCTTCGGCGTCCCCTACGTCCCGGTGACCCCCTACGTCGTCCCCTTCCCCCTGCCCGTCTCGTTCCAGATCCTCTACGGGCGCCCCATCGTCTTCGAGGGCTCCGGGACGGAGGTGGACCACGTGGTCGCCGACCGGGTCGCGGTGGTGCGGGAGGCCATCGCCGACCTCATCCGGCAGGGCCGGGCGCTCCGCCAGGGGCGCCTTCGGGTCTCCGAGCTCGACTTCGGGAACGGCGGCAGCGACGACGGCGCAGTCGTTCCCGGCGCCCGGACCGCCGAGGAGACGGCCGAGGGCGCACGATGAGCCGCCGGGTCCTGGTCACCGGGATCTCGGGACGTATCGGCCGCCTCGTCGCCCGCCGGCTGGTCGGCGCCGGCCACGAGGTGATCGGCATCGACCGAAGGCCCTGGCGGGACGCCCCGGAAGGCGTGCTCCTGGTCGCCGCGGATCTGCGGAAGCGACCCGCCGAAGACGTGTTTCGCAGCCACCGCCTCGACGCCGCGATCCACCTCGCCACCGTCACCCACCTGGTGCACCGGTCGGAGGAGCGCTTTCGCATCAACCTCGGCGGGACCCGGGCCTTTTTCGACCACTGCCACCGCTACGGCGTGGACCAGGCGATCTTCGTCGGCCGCCACACCTTCTACGGCGCTGCGCCGGATTCGCCCCTCTACCACTCGGAAGACGAGCCGCCGATGGCGGTGCACACCTTCCCGGAGCTCGCCGACCTGGTCGCCGCCGACCTCTACGCCGGCTCCGCCCTCTGGCGCTACCCGGAGATCGACACGACGGTGCTTCGGGTTTGCTACACCTTGGGCGCCTCCTGGAACGGCACCTTCGCCTCGTTCCTCCGGGGACCCCTCGTGCCGACGGTCTTCGGCTTCGACCCCCTCTTCCAGTTCATGCACGAGGACGACCTGGCCCGGGCGATCGTCGCCGCCACGGACGCCCGGCTGCGGGGGGTCTACAACGTGGCCGGGCCGCCTCCGGTGCCGTTGTCGATCGTCATCCGGGAGACGGGCCGGCGGAACCTACCCGTTCCGGAACGGCTCCTGAACCTGGCCCTCGGCCGCTTCGGCCTCCCGAAGCTGCCCCGGGGCGCCCTCGAGCACATCAAGTATCCGGTGGTGGTCGACGATGCGAGCTTCCGGCGGGCGACCGGGTTCGCCCACGAACGGGACGAGGCGTCGACCCTGGCCGACTTCCGCAGCTTCGCCCCGGTGGTGGAGAACGCCGTGGTGACCGACGTCGACCCCCTGGCCAGCGGCAGGGCCGCGCCGTGAGCGCGCCGTCGGGAGACCGGGGCTTCCGCTCCATCCTCCGCCCCGGCGCCTTCGCCGGCCGCGCCATCCTCGTCACCGGCGGGGGGAGCGGCATCGGCCGGTGCATCGCCCACGAGCTCGCCAGCCTGGGCGCCGAGGTCGTGCTGGTCGGCCGAAAGGAAGACCGACTCGAGCAGGTCCGCCGGGAGATCGTCGACGATGGGGGGGCGGCGACAGCCCTCCCCTGCGACATCCGCCAGGAGGAGCAAGTGGTCGAGATGGTGCGGGCCGCCCTCGCCCAGACCGAGCGCCTCGACGGCCTGGTGAACAACGCCGGCGGCCAGTTTCCCGCCCCCCTCGCCGCCATCAACCAGAAGGGCTGGGAGACGGTGGTGCGGACCAACCTGACCGGCGGCTTCCTCGTCGCCCGCGAGGTCTACACCCAGGGGATGAGCGACCATGGGGGAGCCATCGTCAACGTCGCCGCGGACATGTGGCGAGGCATGCCGGGCATGGGACACTCCGGCGCCGCCCGGGCCGGCATGGTCAACCTCACCAAGACGGCCGCGGTCGAATGGGCCCCGAGCGGGGTGCGGGTGAACGCCGTCGCCCCCGGCTGGATCGCCAGCTCCGGGATGGACTCCTACCCAGACTACGTGAAGGACACCATCCCGGGGCTCCGGGACAAGGTGCCCTTGAAGCGTCTCGGGACCGAGGCGGAGGTCAGCGCCGTCGTCTGCTTTCTTCTGAGCGACGCGGCGGCCTTCCTCACCGGGGTGACGGTGCCGGTGGACGGCGGCGCCCCCCTCTACCCGGCGACCCTGGAGGTGCCGGACCACGACCGGAGCGCGGCCTGGGATCCGTTTCACCGAAGCGCCATCCCGGCGTTTCTCCGGGCCGCGACCCTCCGGGGGAAGGACCCCCTGCGCTGAGAGGGTCGCTGGAGTAACGCTCCGGTCGCCGCACAGTTGATCCGATGCCGTCTGCGGCCCCCTGAGGGTCGTTTACCCGGAGCCCGACGAGAGCAGGAGCGCCCAGCCGGCGGCATAGAGGACGACGGCGACCAGCCAGGTCACCGCCCAGCCCCGACCCGGGCCACGCCCGAGGGCCCGGGCCACGCTGAACGGGGGCACCAGGCGCTTGGCGGTCTCACGAGCCCCCCTCGCCTCCCCGACGTCCGGGTGCCGCGCGGACCAGAGCAGCCCGACCTGGGCGACTCCAAAGACCCCCGGGGCGAGGGTCACCAGTGCCAGTCCGGCGAGGTTCACGACGCGTCCTCCTCCCGGGTCTCCCCCGGCAGCCGATCGCAACAGGGTGGGCCCCCGTCCGGGGCGCTGCGGGCCCCGACCTCCATGATCCCGTCGCCGGGGACCAGGCGTCTCAGCCCGCTGCCCAGCCGGGCGACGACGCCGACGAGCCCCGTCGTCGCCTCGTCCGCCAGGAGGCACATGCAGCCCGACGCCTCGGCGCTGTTGTGGACATAGGCGACGGGCAGCTCGCCTCCGAGCAGACCGACCCGGCCCCGGACGCTGGCGACCTCGACCCGGCTGCCGTCGACCCATACCCGCGCCTGCCGCAGGGGGATCTCCGGCATGACCTCGACCGCATCGCTCTGGAGCACCGCGCCGACGTCGAAGGCGCGGATCCGTACCTCGTCGCCCCGGGGCAGGATCACGTGGGCCACCCCGTGGACCTGGGCGAAACGCACCCGGGGGCCCTTGGGGGGGCTCACCGTGATCTCCAGCTCGCCGAAGCGGATCTCGTCCACCTCGAGGAGGGGGGGCGCGGAGGAGCCATCGCCTTCCGCCCCACGACCCCGGGCCCGCTTGGCGCTCTTGGTCACGAGGGCATCTTCGAGGGTCGTCCGCCCGGACGCGCCGATGTCGACGTTGACGTGGCCGCTCCCGACGTCCGCCTGGGTGACCACCAGACCGGGGCGGGCGACCATGGCGCCCCAGTCGGGCCAGACCGCCACATCGTGGAGCTCGATGACGTGGGCGCCGCCCGGCGAGCTGATCCCGACCCGCTGGACGCGGAGGGGCGTGCTCAGGGGATGGCCGAGCCCGTCGATCCAGACCCCGCCGGGCACCATGCTCGACACGGCCCCGGAGACGCCGTCGGCCATCGACCGGCGAAAGGCCGGGCTCTCCAGGTGGAGGAGCCCGGTGAGGCCCATGAAAACCAGCCCGACGGTCAGCGCCAGGAGAGCGACCAGGGTGCCTTGGAGCCCGCGTCGGAGGCGACTCCCGGGGGAGGGGGAAGGCGGAGCGCCCGGCGGCGTAGGTCGGTGGGTGGCATCGGTCATTCTCACCGATGGAGCAGGGTCCGTGCCGCCGGGCCGAGCCCGTCCCCGGCCGGGGGGTGCGGCCCTATCCCCGCCGCCCCGCGGCGCAGGGGTCTCCCGACCAGACGGAGAGGCAGTGGCTCGCCTCACCCCGGGTTCGGTTTCGCTCTGGATTTCTTTTTTCGACTTGACTGAACAAGGCCTCGCCTGGCAAGGCCTGGGATTGCGACATCGGGAAAGGTAGGTAGTGGTGGGAGAAACCCGCATTGGCTTCGTCGGCACGGGCTTCATCGCCCGGGGGGCCGCCGAGATCGTCCGGCGCGATCCGGCGCTGCAGATCACGCGGGTGCTGACCCGCCGTCCGCCGGGCACCGTCGATGGGGTCGATGAGGCGGTGCTCACCCGTTCCCTCGACGAGCTGATCGACGCATCGGACATCGTCTTCGAGGCCAGCGGCGACCCGGTCCACGCGACCCTGGTCGTCGAACGCGCCCTCGAGGCGGGGCGCAAGGTGGTGACCATGAACTCCGAGTTCCACGTCACCACCGGCTCCTATTTCCGCGGCCGGGGCTACCTGACGGAGGCCCAGGGGGATCAGCCCGGGGCCATCGCGGCGCTCTACCGGGAGGCCGTCGGCATGGGCTTCGAGCCCCTCGCCCTGGTGAACATCAAGGGGTTCCTCAATCACCACCCGACCCGGGAGGACATGGTCTACTGGAGCGAGCGCCAGGGGCTCAGCCTGCACGAGACCACCTCCTTCACCGATGGCTCGAAGCTCCAGGTGGAGCAGGTCTTCGTGGGCAACGGCCTGGGTGCCGACCTGGCCCAGGAGGGCATGGTCGGGGGCCGCGTCGACGAGCTCGCCGCCACCGACCACCTGGTGGCCCAAGCCCGCCGCATCGGGCAGCCGGTGACCGACTACGTGCTCTGCAAGGGGGCGCCCCCCGGCGTCTTCGTCTTGGCGGACCACCCGGTGCGAGAGGCGCTTCCGAACTACGGGCCCTACGAGAAGCTTCTGACCCGGGAGCGGTCGGCCTACCTGCTGCTCAAGCCCTACCACCTCTGCGCCCTGGAGGTCGCCAACAGCCTGCGGTCGGTGGCGGCGGGGGCGCCCATTCTGCTCGACAACGGACCGACTCCCCGGCTCTCGGTGTCCTCCGTGGCCAAGCGTCCCCTGTCCCCGGGGCAGCCCATCGATCGCGCCATCGGCGGCTTCGACGTCCGAGGGGTCGCCGTCCGCACCGCGGACCACCCGGACCACGTCCCCCTCGGCCTCCTGGACGGAGCCGTCCTCCGTCGCGCCGTCGAGCCGGAGCAAACCCTGACCTTCGACGACCTCGACCTCGCCCCGAGCCGGGCCCTCGAGATCTGGATGGCCCTGCGGGAGCGCGCCATGCCGGGCCGGAACGATCCGGCCCGGGTGGACCTCGGAGCGATGAGACCCGCGGGGTGACCAGGGCCCGGCGGGGGTCGGTCAACCGGGGTCGGATCCCCCAGCCCCGCCGTCGAGCCAGGCGTTGAACCAGCGGGCGACGGATGCCTCGGAGCAGTGCTCGGTGGCGAAGGCACGGGCGTTCCGGGAGAGGGTCGCGGCGAGGGCCGAGTCGTCCAGCACCTGCCTCAGACCCCGTGCCAGGTCGTCGGGCTCGCCAAGAGCGACCCGGAGGCCGTTGACCCCGTCCTCGACGTAGTCGTGGAGCCCCTGGGCGTCGGAGGCGACCACGGGCAGTCCGAGATGCATGGCGGCGACCAGGGTCCCGTGGCCCGTCGGGGTCTCCGTCGACAGCACGGGCAGCGCCATCACCACGGCGTGGCGCATCGCCGCAAGCGCCACCGGGTACGGCACGTTGGTCATGGTCGTCACGTTCGGCGGGACGGACAGCCCCTCCAGATTGTGGGGCCGTGCGATGACCACGAAGGCCACCTCCGGGAGCTGGCGTGCCGCCTGGAGAAGGGTCGCGTAATCCCGACCCTCGCCGCCGATCGCGGCGACGTAGGGACCGTCCAGGGGAGGAGGGACGGCGGGGTCGACCGGCGGCGGCCGCGCCCCCCAACGGATGACCTCGATGCGGTCGATGGGCAGCGCGAAGACCTCCGCGTAGAGCTCCCGCTCGAAGGTCGAGTAAGTGACCAAGGTGTCGACCCGAGCGAGCCCTCTGCGGAAGATCGGGATCTCGGCCCGGCGCGGCAGCTGGGTGAAGTTGAAGCTCATCGCGAGATGCCGCGCCCGACGCCGGAACCGGAGGGGCGTCGCCGCGAGCTGCGCGGCGAGCTCCGTCGGGACGGTCACCCGGGGCAGGTGGGAGACGAGGGCGACCGCGTCCGTCTCCACCGCCCGGGCCCCCGCGAGGGCCGCGGCACGGTAGCGGGCGAGCGCCGGACGCCGGATCCGGGTCTCGAGCCAGCCCCGTGGGGCGGCGCTGAAGTGGGCCCAGCGCAGGCGCTCGTGGCGCGGCGCGAGCTTTCCTTCCAGCCAATGCCAGGAGGGCTCTTGCCCGTGGACATGGACGATGGTGGACGGCCCCATGGGACAAGGCCCGCTTCCCGTCGGCCGGGCCCACCCGGAGCCCGCCGACCCGGGGTGACGGCGGCGGAAGCATGGTCCGACATCGACGGGATGTCACCTCCGCATGCCGACGATCGCGCGGTCGGGATGACGCGGGTCGTCGAGGAGAAGGTAGCCCGGGTCCGTGCCCCGGCGCCGGAGGGCGTCGAGCACCCGCTCGGCTCGGGCCAGGGTCGGCCCATGGGGGGCGTCACCCAGGGCGAGGCGAAGGCCATCGTCCCCGACCACCAGGTCGATCCCCCCGTCCCGAGCGAGGTGGATCTCTTCGAGGGCGACGGCCTCGGCGAGGTCGCTCGCCGCCCAGTCCCGAAGAAGGGCGGCGACCTCGAGCAGGCGGGTCTCCCGGAAGCCCGGGTCGGCTCGGAAGCGGGCGAGGGAGAGGCCGGTCACCACCGGCAGGTCGAGCAGCTCGTCGTCGCCCAGGGCATCGAAGGGCACGCCCCGATCCGAGATCAACACCAGGGCGGCGGGCGGTGCCCTCGACGCCTCGCCTGCACCGCCGCTTGGGGGCTCGGTCGAATCGGGGGAGGACGCCGACCCGGCGACCTCGGCGGAGGCGGGCGGCGTCGGGGTCGTCAGCGCGAGGATCGCCGCGGGAACGTGTTCGTGGATCCGCAGCCGCCAGGTCCCCGGGAGCCGGCGTTCCACCTGCGCCTCGGCGATCCGGGGATGGCTGAGGAGAGCGGCCCGGACCTCCTCCGGGCTGCGGGCCAGCACGTTCTGACCCCGAGCGATCCCGGCCGCCGCGAGGACCTCGCCCTCGGTGAGGCGATCGAGCCCGGTGACCTCGAGCTGGTCGA
>DAPKRP010000534.1:0-3300 GCA_031800515.1 Polyangiaceae bacterium LLY-WYZ-14_1
GGGGCCCCGGCGGCGGCGGCCCCCCCCCCGGCCGCCTCCGGCATCGAAGCGGTCTTCCGATCCCTCCGGGACGAGATCGCGAAGATGAACGCGAAGAGCGACGCCATCGCCGCCGCGGCCGCTGCCCAGCCCGCCGCGAGCGGCGGTGGCGGCGGCTTCAGCCCCGCCCAGGTGAACGAGATCATCCAGGCGCAGCGGGAGCTCGGACGCCGCCTCGACACCCTGGAGCGCAACGTCGGCGGCTACCTCGACCGCTCGATGCAGCGGCTCGAACAGCAGCTGCAGGCGGCGGCGACCGCCGCGGGCCAGAACGCCGGCGGTGGCTCCGGCGCCGGGCTCGAAGCGGCCAAGCAGATCGCCAGCAAGCTCGCTGGGGCGACGGACGCTCTGGCCGGCAAGGTCGACGGCCTGGGCCAGCACGTCGGCACGCTGCAAGGGGACCTCGGCGCGGTACGCCAGCGCAGCGACTCCCTGGCGAAGGGTCTCGCCGAGGTGGGTCGGGTCCTCGCCAAGATGAGCGAGACGGTGACCCAGCTCGAGGCGAAGGCGGGCACCGCAGGCGGAAGCGGCGCCGGGGGCGAGGCGCCGGACCTCGCGCCTTTGGAGCGCCGGATCTCGGACCTCGCGATGGGCCTCGAAGGACGCCTCGCCGCCCTCGACGAGAAGGCGGTCACGGCGAAGGAGGTCGACTCCCTGGTGACCTCGGTCTCGTCGATGGTGATCGGCGAGCTTCGGGCCCAGGACGAGTCCTTCCGCGAGATGCTCAAGCGGGAGCGGGAGGCGGCGGCGGAGCGCGCCTCCGGGACCGCGCCGGACGCGGCGGCCCTGGACGAGATGGCGGCCAAGGTGGCGGGGCTCGAGGCGAAGCTCGACACCCTGTCGACCAAGCTCGACGCGGTGAGCGGCCGCACCGTGGACCAGCTCAGGGAGCTCCTGGACGGGGTGAAGGCGGAGCTCTCGGACGTGCTCGACCGGTTCGGCCAAGAGCAGCGGGAGAACTTCGCGAAGCTCGAGACCGCCCTCACCAGCAAGCTCGACGCCACCCACGACCGGGTCTCCCAGGTCGATGAACGCCTCGAACGGCATGCCGGCGGGGTCGACGCCCGCTTCGACGAGCTCGCCGACCAGGGCCGGAGCCACGCCCAGGCGGTCGAGACCTGGTTCGGCCAAGTGCTCCAGGCGGTGAACGAGACCGTCGACGAGCTGCGGCGCGGAAAGGGCAAGTGGTGGAAGAACACCTGAGGCACGACGAAGGCTCATCGGTGAGCCTGCGCCAGGAGTCGACGGTCGAGGTCGGCTCCCGGGAGGTCGTCGTGGTCAGCGAGATCCTCCTCGAGCCCGAGGCGCTGGTCGTCACCAAGGTCGTCTCGAACGGAAAGGTGCTGAAGAAGCAGCACGCGCCGGTGCCCGCCGCCGCCGTCGCCGATTACGAGACCCGGGGCAAGGAAGCTCTTTCTCCGTGCCTCCACGCCTCCCACCTCCGCTTCGTCAGTCAGCTCCTGCTCGCGTCGGACCCGAAGCGGATCACGGACACGGGCTCCCCCGCCCCCGTCGGCGTCGTCGCCACGATGGTCCTCGGCAGGAACGGCGAGGTGCTCGCCGGGGCCGGCGAGGACCACGTCCCGGGCGCCTGGCTCAAGGCCTCTTACCTGGTCTCCGGACTCTGCCACCAGGCGAGCGCCCGGCTCGGGCTCGGGGGGCTCCGGCGCGCGATCGTCGGCGGGCCGGGGGTGGCGGCGATGCTCGTGCCGAGCGGTGAGCGCACGGGGATCTCTTTCGTCGACCCGAACCGGATCGACCGGGACCGCTACGCCGAAGTCGAACGGCATCTGAGGGACGTCACGTGCGACACGCGACTCGACTCCTGAGCGCCGCCCTCGACACGGGCGAGGTGGAGGCGGCGGCGATCGTCGACCCGGAGCGGCAGGTGCTGCAGTCCCGCTTCGACGAGCTGCTCGAGGACGTGGTCGAGGTCGCCGGCACCGCGAGGCCGATCTTTCGCGACGTGAGCCCACCGGTCCGGCTGCTGGACCTGGACTTCGAGCGGGGACGGCTCCTCATCTTGCCGACGGGCCTCAGCACCCTGGTCCTTCGGACGGGCTCCGGGGTGGACGCCGGACGGCTCCTCGACGCCCTGTCCGACGACCTGGCGACCTTTGCCGAGGCGGATCGGCGGTCGACGCCCCCCGGGGGGGAGGCGGGCGACCTGGCCGCCTGGTTCGCCGCGCATCCCTCGGAGCTCGACGTGCCCCAGGCGGGGGCGGTGCCCGGTGGCCTCGGCGGCGGCCTCCCGGCCGGGGGCCCGGAGCCGGTCCCGGCGGTCAACGGCCACCACCCGTCGCCGACCTGGCGGGAGCCCGTCGCGTCTCCGGCGGCGCCGGCGGGTACGGCGCCGGACCAGAGCCTGCCGGCCCCGGGGCTCGCCGCGGCGCCGACCCCCGTCTACGAGCCCCCGGCGGGGCTTCCCCCTCGGGAGCCGAGCTACGCCGAGCCGGGACCCGCCGATGGGACGCCGGCGGCGGAGCGCCAGCCGGCGACGGAGCCCCGGGAGGCTCTGGTCGAGGTCATGAACCGCCTGTCTCGGATCGCGGCGAAGACCCTCGGGGGTCCCGTCGTCCGGAACTATCTCAAGAAGTCCCAGGGCGCCCTCACCGACGAGCACCCGGCCCTCGCTCCCTTCGCCATCGACCTGAAGGGCACGATCACCTGCTCGGCCCTGGACGAGGCCGACCCCCGGGAGCTCGGGCCGGCGGTTCGCGCCTGGGCGGACGCCTTCCTTCGACGTGCGGCTCAGGTCGTGCCCGAGCTCGACCGAATCGATCTCGGGGAGCTGACCGACGACCTCGCCTCCCTGCTCGAGCCGAATGGCTTCCAACGCTGACTTCCGGCGGCCACCTCCGGGACCGCCCGCTTTGCCCATGCGCCCCCGCCGCCCCGCCTCCGACGCGATGCCCGAGAACCCGACGACGAGACGACCATGAGCCAAAACGAAACGGAAAAGCTCCTCGCGATGCTCGACAGCATGGAGGAGGCGATCAGCACCAACGGCTGGCCGTCGAACGACCCCGCCGGCCTCGCCCAGATCCAGACCGGCGCCGCCGCGCCCGCCACGGCGCCTGTGGGCCCCTGGGGACAGCCGGCGCCGTCGCCCCAGTCGCCGCCTTGGGGTGGCGGTGGCGGCGGCGGGCAGCCGGCTGCCGACCCGGCGGCCGGCTGGGGCCAGGCGGCGACCGCGGCCGACCCCGCCGCCTGGGGTCAGCCCGCCCCAGCGGCGGACCCCGCCGCCTCCTGGGGCCAGCC
>DAPKRP010000535.1:0-8474 GCA_031800515.1 Polyangiaceae bacterium LLY-WYZ-14_1
TGGGGCTGGGTCAGGGCGGAACGGCGGGCGAGGTAGCGTTCTATGATCCTGTCCCGACGGCCCGCGACGACCCGGAAGAGGGCGACCTCGTGGGCCGGATCGCTCAGCCGGGCGGCGCGGATCGCCTCCGCCAGGTGCGAGTCCGAGAAGTGGGCGAGGATCCGCGCCATCCAGGCCCCGTCACGGTCCGTCATCTGGTCGAAGGCCGGGTTGCCGTAGCCCGGCTTCCAGCGGTCCGGATCGAAGTCGTCGACGTCGTAGTAGCCGAAGGTCGTGCCCCCGGGCCCGAAGCGCGGCCGGTCCCAGGGACGCTCGATCGCCCCAAAGGTGAAAAAGTCCGCGAAGAGGTACCCAAAGTCGAAGTAGAAGGCGTGCCCGATGCGGGGATTCAGGGCGGGGTCGACCAGCAGGTCTCCGAAGCAGTCCCCGAAGTCGAGGTAGTAGTGTTCCACCCAGCCTCCGGGCCCGTCCGGGTTTTCGACCCAGATGGTCAGGGTGTTCTGCTCCCGGACATCGAAGTGGCGGGTCCAGGCGGCGACGAGGCGCGCCGCCCGGAGCTCCCGCCGCTCCTCGTGGGGGACGACGTCGTTGGGGTCGTCTCGTCTGGTCCCCTCGTAGCGAAACGGGCCGATGGGGCGCCCCGGTAGGAACTCGCTGGCCATCCCCCGGAAGCGACCGTCCGGGAGCCGGTGGGCGGAGGCGAGCACCTTGTCCACCAGGGCGGCGTCCAGGGGGTCCTCGCTCCCGTCGGCGCGCTCTGCGGTAGCCCCCTCGGCGATCTCGAGCTGGTCGCCCCGGAAGTGGACGATGCGGTTGCAGGGGGCGAGGTAGCCGGCGCCCCAGAAGAGGATCGAGCCGAGCACGTCGGCGGCGGTCGCCCGTTCCGGCTGATGCGGTCGGTCGAACTTCATGAGGAAGCGGGTTCCCTCCGCGTTCTCGACGAAGAACCCCGGATTCGCTCCGTCGGGTTTGGCCCCGGTGACCTTCCAGGTGGCCTCGTCGAGGTCGGCGATGACCTCCCGGCTGCAGGCCGCTCGGGCGAGGCGCTCCGGGGAGATGGGGGTGTGTCCCAGCCGGGGCTCGAACCAGCTCGACGCGGGCACCTCGTCCATCGCGTTGACGTTGACCGACTCGCCGTCCCGGGGGAGGCGGAGGCCCCGGGAGATCGGACGGAAGACCGTCTGGTCCAGGGCGTCGCCGAGCTGCCCGGAAAAGTAGGGCTCCGGCCGTTGCGCGATGGGGTGTCGGTCCGGGTCCTCCCAGAGGGTCGGAGCCATCGGGAAGGGATGAAAGGCGCCGGCGCATCCCGCCCCGAGGCTTCCCAGGGCCAGGAGCAGCGGGGCCGACGAGCGTCGGAATCCACGGGGGGACGCGCCTCCGCGGTCAGAAATCACGGGAGCCTCCCAACACGAGGCGGACCGATTCGATGTTCGGCCCGTCTCCGAACTCGTCCGTGCCGGCGGCGACGCTGACCTGGAAGCCATGGTCGCCGATGTCGTCGACGGTCGCGATCCCGAGGCCGAAGGAAAGGCGGAAGCGGTCGAAGCCGAAGCCGTCGAAGGTCTCGTCGAAGCCGTTTCCCGTCGCGAGGTGGATCACCCCATCCGCTAGGAAGGCCACCGGCCAGCTGTACTCGAGCCGCGCCACGGTGCTGCTTCGGCCCCGGACGCGACCGGCCAGAAAGCCGGACAGGGGGCCGTTGCCCCCCAGGCTGACCGTTTCCGTGAACGGCACCTCTCCGGCGAGGGCGTCGGTGAGCTCGGCGGCGAGGGAAAGGGACACCACCCGCCGGGTGCCCGTGAGGTCCAGGTGCCCGATGAGCCCGAGGGACCCTTCGACCCACAAACGCTCCGACGGGTCTTGCAGGTCTAGCCAGAGCCGCCCGTGGGCCAGGAGCTCGACGCCGGTGCCGGGGAGGGGGCGCGGTCGACGGGTATCCCAGGACAGGTCGGCGCCGACGTAGGTGGCGAGGTACCCCGTCTCGAAGGCGGCCGGGGGCGCATCGTAGGCGCCCTGGGCCACCGCCTCCGGGATCGAGGTGCCGTCCCGAATGTCGCTCCCGAACTCCACCCACCGCACGCCCTGGAAGAGGGATAGACCGGCCCGGTAGCGGACCTGGTCGGAACGGTAGCGGTCGGGGTCGTCCGGGGTGGGATCCAATCGGACGTTGGGATCGATCACCTGATCGAAGGGCCGCTGGAATCGGACTTCGACATCCGCCTCGTCGAAGGAAAACCGCACCGTGGGCCCGGACTCGGTTCCGATGCCCCGGAAGGCGCCGTCCGGTCGGCGTCGGTAGGAGCCCCGAAGACCGAGGCGCCAGGGTCGCCGGGTCGGGTCGTCGTCCGGGACCGGGCGCTCGTATTGATCCCTCGCCGTGAGCTCGAATAGGTCCGTGCCGCCGAAGAGGCTGAACACCTGCACGCCGTTGCCGGGGATGCCCGCGTTCCGGTAGCGGAAGAAGAGGCCGCCGGCGGGGGCCAGACCGGACTCGAAGCGAAAGGTGGGACCGAGAAAGCCGTTGTCGTTCGGCCCGAAGGTGAAGAAGTTGATGACGCGTTCCTGGACGTTTTCGGCTTCGAGGAGGGTCACCAGGGCGACCAGAGGTCTTCGGAGCACGTACTCCGCCAGGAGGTGCACCGGGAACAGTAGCGCCCGGGGAACGGCGAGGAGGCGCTCTCCGGGTTCGGGGTCGGGTTCCGGCCGGCCGTCGTAGTCGGGGCGTTCCCGCTCCTGGTCCGTGGCGAGGGCGGCGTCCGTGGCGGGTGGCTCGGCCCGAGCGACACCCCCGAGCCCGCCCGGGGCGATGAGCAGGAGCAGCGCGACGATGGCCGCCCTAAGCCTCCCGCGGGTCGCGACCGTGGCGGTCGGTCCCGGCGCTCCGGGAGCCTCCGGGGCGACGCGCCACGGTGGTCGGAAAGACCGCCGGCGCCGCCGCAATTCTTCGCGTCGGCGGTGTTGCGTCGTCACCGGAGCGTCATAGTGCAGGGGCCGTGGTCGGTTTCCCCTGTTCGTCGTCGCAACGTTCATTCCGCCACCGCTGCCGGCCCGACCGGGTCCGCCACGCCCCCCGGCGGCCCAGGGGCTCGGAGGTGTTCCAGGCCCTGGCCGGTGGGCTGCTCTTCGTCCTGGTCGGTGTCCCGTTCGCCGAGCGGGTGGAGGCGCAGCGACCGACCGAGCCGCCACCCGGACCGGAAGCTGCGGGTTCGTTCTCTGGGGATGGGGGCGGCCCCGCCGTCGAGGACGCCGACCGGACCATCGAACCGGGAACCGGGCGGGACGGTACGGAAGAGATGGCGGTGCCGGCAACCGCCTCGAGGCCGCCGCCCCGCGGGGACGCCGGCGACCTGCCCAAACTGGCCTGGGACCCGGGGTGGACGCCCATCGAGCCCTGGGAGATCGGGGTGGCCTTCGGCTTCTTCGCCGCGACCGCCGTGGTCGAAGAAACCATCGAGCCGAACGCGCCCCGGGTCGATCGGGCCTGGCTCTTCGACCCCTGGGTCCGGGACGGGCTCGTCCTGCCCACCCGGCGGGCTCGGGAGGCCGCGGACGTGACCAGCGACTACACCTTGCTGGCCACCCTGGGGGCGCCCTTGCTCCTGGACGATCTCCTCCTGGTGGCGCTCCTCGATGGTCAGCCGTCCCTGGCGCTGAAGCTCGCCGTGCTGGACCTCGAAGCCATCGCCTTCGCCGTGTTCCTGGGCACCACCACCCAGCATCTGGTGCAGCGGGCTCGTCCCTTCCGACGGGAATGCGTCGACGACCCGCAATACTCGGAGGACTGCGGAGGGCGGGGGTCGGTGCTCTCCTTCTTCAGCATCCACACGACGATGGCCTTCACCGGTGCGGGGCTGCTCTGCCTCCACCATACGGAGCTTCCCCTCTTCGGTGGCGGGCCTGCGGACGCCGCCACCTGCGGGGTCGGGCTCGGGGTGGCGACCCTGACCGGCGCCCTTCGGATCATGGCGGACCGCCATTGGTCCACGGACGTTCTGGCGGGGGCCGCGGTCGGTCTGGCGTCGGGCTGGCTCCTGCCCTGGCTGCTCCATTTTCGCCCCGGCGGCGGGGGTGAATCGCTCGGCGAGGACGGGCTCGGCGTCCTGCCGATGGTCGATCCCGTCGCCGGTCACTACGGCCTTCAGGTCACCCGCGCCTGGTAGCCTGGGGCTCCTATTCCGCGGGCGCCGGCGCCGTGCTCGTCGGGGGTCGGCTCTGCCCCGAAGACGAGCTCGACGATGAGGAGGCTCGAACCACGGTCCAGCCGACCAGGCCGCTCAACACGGAAGCGCTGAGGACGCCGACCTTCGCCGTCTCGAGCTGGGCGTCTCCGGGGAAGGCCAAGGTGGCGATGAAGAGGGCCATCGTGAAGCCGATGCCGCCGAGCATCGCGACGCCCAGCACCTGCACCCAGCGGACGCCCCGGGGAAGGTCGGCGATCCCGAGGGTCACCGCCAGCCAGGAGGTGAAGGTGATGCCGACCATCTTGCCCAGGAAGAGCCCGGCGATGATGCCGAGGGCGATCGGGCTGGCGAGCTCTTCGAAGAGGCCCCCATGGATGGTCACGCCCGCGTTGGCCAGGGCGAAGACCGGCAGCACGAAGAAGGTGACGGGTGCCGCCAGCCCGTGCTCGATCCGCTGCAGGGGGGCGCTCGCGTCGTTCAGGGTTCGCTCGAGGCGTTCGAGCACGTGCTGCTGGTCGATCGTGTTCAGCCGGGTGTCGTTCGGGATCCCGACGTCTTTGAAGCGCGCGATGAGCATCTCGACCCGGGCGAGGAGCGCTCCGCCGTCGATGCGCGTCCGGGCGGGGATGGTGAACGCGATCAGCAGCGCCGCGATCGTCGCGTGCACCCCGGATTCCAGGAAGCCGACCCAGGCGCCGAGCCCGAAGATGCCGTAGACGAAGGTGTTCCGAACCCGGAGCACGTTGAGCAGGCTGCTCCCCAGAAAGAACACGAAGCCGAGAACCAGGGCGACGGCGGAGAGGTCCGCCGTATAGAAGACGGCGATGACCAGGACGGCGCCGATGTCGTCGACGATGGCCAGGGCGGTCAGGAAGATGCGGAGGCCCAGGGGAACCCGGTCCCCCAACAGGGCGAGCACGCCGAGGGCGAAGGCGATGTCCGTGGCCATCGGCACGCCCCAGCCGCTGGCCGCTTCTCCCCCCCCGGCGACCAGGGTGTAGATCGCCGCCGGCACGACCATCCCGCCGACCGCCGCCACCGCCGGCAGCGCCGCCTTCCGGACCGACGAGAGCTCCCCGACCAGCACCTCTCGTTTGATCTCGAGGCCGACGTGGAAGAAGAAGATGGCCATCAGGCCATCGTTGATCCAATGGTGGAGGTCCTTTTCGAGCTTGGCTCCGCCCAGCTCGATCCCCAGAGGGAGGTGCAGGATCTCGTGGTAGGTGTGCTCCCACGGGGAGTTCGCCCAGATCACCGCGACCAGGGTGGCGAACATCAGGACGCCGGCGCCGGCGAGCTTGTGCCGGGCGAAGGCCTGGAGCGGCAGCAGCAACCAGTCGAGGGGGCCGGACTCCGTGGGAAGACGGCGGGAGGCGCTCTCGATCAGCGACGAGTTCTGGGTGGACGACACGGGGGGGCCTTCGGGCTAGGGCATTCCCGGGTTCGGGTCTGCCGTACGGATGCGAGCATGGGGCCAACGGTCGTCGCCGCCGAGGGGCGCAGCAGCGGGGTCCGTCGGGCCCCGGCCGCCCGGTTCGCCGGCGGCGCGAGCCGCGGCGGGCTCAGCGGGTCGCCGGCTTCGGGAACGGCACCGGCTGGGTGCGGGCCCGCAGCATCGCTGCGATCTCGTCCCGGGAACGCCCGCGGCCGTCGAGCTCGACGTATCGGTCGGCAAGCCAGTCGTAGCGGCGCAGCATCAAGCAGCACCAGACGCCGAAGAAGTCGATCCCCCGGAAGACGATGGCGCCAGCCTCGGCGTATTTGCTTCGATTACGCTCGAAGTCTTCGGGCATCTCGGTCCAGTGGCGGTCGGGCTTGATGTGATGCCCGATGTGGTAGCCGTCGTTGAAGCAGCGCTTGTTGTAGGTGCAGTCGATGCACGTGATGCTGTTCAGATAGCTGTCCGCCGGGTCCCGGGCATCGACGAAGGCATGCTGGCCCCAGTTGCCCGCCATCATCGCGAAGCGGCAGAGCACGAAGGGCACGACGAAGACGGTCAGGGTGGCCTGCCAGCTGACGAACATCAATGCGGCGACCAAGGCGTAGAAGGCGAGCTCGCCGGTGACCATCTTGCGCAGGAGCCGCTTCCGATTCCGACGTCGAAGGTAGCCGCCGAGCTCGATCAGTCCGCCGAAGAAGAAAGAGCCGAAGTAATGGAGAAAGTGGCTCACCCGATCCCGGCGGTAGGGCATCGTCGTCGAGAGGTCGTCGGCGAGGTTGCCCTCGACGTGGTGCATCCCGATGTGGTGGGCGTAGTAGGTGTCCGGGGTCTGGCCGTAGAAGGGCCCGAGCACCCAGGGGATGTAGTGGCTCAGGAAGCCGTACTCCCGCTTGAACAGCTTTCGGTGGCAGACGTTGTGCAGCAGCAGCACGAAAGGCGGCATCATGAACGCCACCGTGAACGCCCAGTAGGCGACGGACACCCACCAGGGGAACGAGCCGGCCACGAAGAGGGCGATCCCCAGGGGGACGACGGTCACCGAGGAGAGGATCGCGTAGTGGAGGAAGGGCAGGTCCCGCTCGTCTCGGATCAGGCCGACCAAAAATCGGTCGATGGCGCCGAAGCGCGGGCCCCGGTACTGCGCGACGGTCGTCATAGCGCTCCCGAGACTAAGCCGTTTTTCGTCGGAGTCGAGGAGCTTCCCCACGTTCTTCGGCCGACCGGCCGAAAAAAGACGACCGCGGCGCGGCTCCCGGGTCGAACCTCCGGGCAGGGGTGCTAGTCCGGGGCTGCGTTCCAGTAGCTGACCCACTGGGTCCAGGCGTCGGGGACGTCGTCCCCGAGCTGCACCCGGAAGGTCGTCGGCGGGAGGGACTTCGGCCGGATGGGCTCCTTCCGGAGGGTCATCCCGGCCTCCGCCGGCGTGCGGCCCCCCTTTCGTCCATTGCACGGTCGGCAGGCCATCACGACGTTCTCCCAGTGGGTTTTTCCGCCGAGGGAGCGAGGGACGACATGGTCGAAGGTCAGCTCCCGGAGGGCGAAGCGATCTCCGCAATACTGGCAGCGGAAGTCATCCCGAAGGGCGACGTTCATCCGGGAGAAGCGGATGCGACGGGTCCGACGCCGGAGGGCCCGGAGCAGCCGGACCACCGCGGGCATGGACAAGGAGGTGCTCGGCGACCGTATCTGCTCGTCGTAGGCCTCCAGGACCTCGACCTTTCCGGCGAAGAGCATCGTCACGGCCCGCTGCCAGCTCACGACCCGATGGGGTTGATACCCCTGGTCCAGCACGAGGGTCCGCATGACGCGCTCATGTTCTAGCAGGCCCCGGGGGAAACCGGGGCCTCGTTGCGTTCCCGTCACCGATCCTACGCCGCGCGTCGGGCGCGTTCGGTGGGATGAGGGTCAGTAGCGGCGCGTTCGGAGCGCCGGCGTCATCGAACGCTTCTGAGCACCGCGATCGCCCGCCCGAGCTCGGCGCGGATGCAGCCGTGGCAGTCTTCGTCCCCGAGGGGACCGCATCCCGTTTCCGGGGCTTCGGCGATCCGCTCGAGGGCTCGAAGGGCCCGAGGATCGCCGACCCGGAGCAGCTCCTCGATGGCGTCCGCCCGATCCCGGCAGCCTCGGGCGAGCTCGAAGGTGGACACCGCCCGGGCCCATTCCGGGATCGTGTCCCCCGGTTGGTCTTCGTGCGCGGCGATCCACTCGGCGGCGCGCTCCCGGTCGATCCAACGTTCCGCGGCCAGCATCGCGGTGATGCGCTCCTGGGTCAGGAGCGGCAGGGCCGGGTCGAGGGCCAGGGCCTCGAGGGCTTCGGCAGCCTGTTCCGCACGGTTCCCGGCGCCATCGCCGTCGTCTTCGTCCCCGGTCGTCGATGGAACGGCACCGGTCCCGGACCCTTCCGGGGTCGGGGTGGCGGCCACCCCGGGGTCCTTGGCTCGGCTAGCGTCCCCGGTGCCCCCGTCGCCGGACGCCAGCCAGCGACCGACCCCCACGCCGCCGCCGACCAGCAGGGCGAAGGCGGTGAGCGCGAGCCCGATGGTCGCCGCTCGGCCGAGCCGGGGGGGCGGAGGGAGGCTCGAGGCCGGGGGAGGAACCGACCCGACGGGCTCGAGGGTGCCCGCCCCGCTCGGTGCCGCGGCCGCCGTCGCCGCTTCGCCATCCACCGGCGCCGGCGTCGCCCACCCGCCTGCCCCACCGGGCAGCGGGGTCGCGGCGGGCACCACCGCGTGGACCCCCGAGCTCGGCCCGGTGAAGCCGGCGATCTGGCGCAGGGCATCCCGGACCTCGCCTGCGCTCCCGGGACGATGGTTCCGGTCGACCTGGAGCAAACCCCGAAGCAGTCCCTCGAG
>DAPKRP010000536.1:0-1875 GCA_031800515.1 Polyangiaceae bacterium LLY-WYZ-14_1
CGGCAACGGCGGTGGCTTCCACCTGCCCCTTCGCTCCCTCACCCTCGCCGGCCAGCACAACGTGGACAACGCCGCCGCGGCGGCCGTCTGCGCCCTGGCCGCGGGCCTTCCGGAGCCGGCGGTCGCCGAGGCCCTCGCCGCGTTTCCCGGGCTCCCGCACCGCATGGCCCGGGTCGGGGAGGTCGACGGGGTCGTCTTCTACGACGATTCGAAGGCGACGAACGTCGGCGCCGCCCTCGCCGCCCTCGCCGGGCTCGACCAGGACCCTCGGGTCCGGGGCCGGGTGGTGCTGCTCCTCGGCGGCGTCGACAAAGGGGGCAGCTACGCGACCCTTCGGCGGCGGGTCGAAGCAGGCGGGCATGCGGTCGTCCTCTTCGGCGCCGCTACCCCCCGGATCGCGGCCGCCTTCGCCGGATCCGGCGTCCCCCTGCGCTCCGCGGACGGGGGCGGCCTCGACGCCGCCTTCGCAGCGGCCCGGGAGCTCGCCCGACCCGGGGACGCGGTTCTCCTCGCCCCCGCCTGCGCCAGCTTCGACGAGTTCACCTCCTACGCCGCCCGGGGACGCCGATTCGCCGAGCTGGTCTCGGAGGCGTCCGGTTCCGGGGCGACGGGCGGGAGCTCGCCCGCGGGAGAGGTCGAGGCATGACCGCCGCTCGGAAGCTTCCGTCGGACGAGACCTTCCCGAATCGGGCCTCGACCCGTGCTCCCCGACCGCTTCGCCCCGTCGATGCGACCGTGCTGGACCCCCGGGGCGGGGCCGACCGGCGCGGCTGGCTGCGGGCCCGGGCCGCGGCGAGGACCGCGGGCCCCGTCGACCCCTGGCTGGTCGCCACGACCATCGCCTTGATCGCCTTCGGCGTCGTGATGGTCTACGGCGCGAGCGCGGTCTTCGCCCTGGACCGCTACGGCGATGGCGCCCACTTCCTGTTTCGCCAGTCGGTCTTCGCCGCCGTCGGGGTGACTCTGATGTTGCTGGTGGCTCAGGTAGACCACCGGGCCTTCAAGCTGCTGACCTATCCGGCGCTCCTCGGGACCGTCGCCCTGCTGGTCGTCGTGCTCGTCATGGGCCGGATCACCAACGGCGCCTCCCGCTGGATCCCCCTGGGTCCGATCAACGTCCAGCCCTCGGAGCTCGCCAAGGTCGCGTTGATCCTCTGGCTCGCCTATTCCCTGTCGAAGAAGCGGGAGCGAATCCGGTCCTTCTCCGTCGGCTTTCTGCCCCACGTCCTCGTCTCCGGCTTGGTGATGTGGCTATGCCTGCTCCAGCCCGATTTCGGGGGCGCGGCGATGATCGGTCTGTTGACCTTCGTGCTCCTGTTCACCGCCGGCGCCCGGATGGGCTACATCCTCGGCGCCGCGCTCCTGGTCGCCCCTCTGGCCTTCTGGCTCGTCGTCGCCTCGGACTACCGGATGGAGCGGATCCGGGCGTTCCTCGACCCCTTCGCCGACCTTCAGGAAGCCGGCTATCAGGTGGCCGAGTCTCTGATGGGCTTCGGCTCCGGCGGACTCACGGGGGTGGGTCTCGGAGAAAGCCGCCAGAAGCTCTTCTATCTGCCGGAGGCCCACACGGACTTCATCGGCGCCATCGTCGGCGAGGAGCTCGGCTTCCTGGGGATCGCGGCCCTGGTCCTCGCCTACGGGGTTCTCGTCGCCCGAGGGCTCGTCGCCGCCTTCCGGGCCCCGGACGACTACGCGACCTATCTCGCCGTCGGGATCTCCCTGTTTCTCGGGATGCAGGCGGCGACGAACCTCGCGGTGGTCCTCGCCCTTCTGCCGACGAAGGGCCTGGTCCTTCCCTTCATGAGCTACGGGGGCTCGTCCCTTCTGGTGAACTGCGTCGCCGTCGGGATCCTCCTCGACGTGTCCCGCGCCCGC
>DAPKRP010000537.1:0-7061 GCA_031800515.1 Polyangiaceae bacterium LLY-WYZ-14_1
TACACCTGAAATTTCACTGCGTCCGCACCCGCTTTTACCGCCGCGTCGATCATCCGCGCCGCAGTTTCCCGGTCGCCCTCGTGATTGATCCCGATCTCGGCGATCACGAGGGGCGGGTGGTCCGGGCCGACGGGGCGACCGCCGATGGAAAAACCGGGTGCCATGAAGCTCCCCTATCGGCGCCGGGTCCGGGAGCTTTCGATGTCGGCGGCTTGGCGCCGGGAGCGTCAGAGATCCGACGCTCACGGGGGCGGGATGCGACCTCCAGAGCCGGCGCCGATCGACCGATGTCCGGACCGTGAACCTCGAGATCGCAACCGCGAAGAGCGGCGCTCCCTGCCTCCGCTATGGCGGCGAGCACCTCCTCGACGACCCGACGGACCCGATGGCCGAGGCGGAGCTCCTCGTCGCCGGGGCGGTGCCTCCGGACGCGAAGGAAGTCGTCCTCTTCGGCGCCGGGCTGGGCTACCGGGTGCGCTGGCTCATCGCCGCGGGGATCGAGCCGCTGGTCTACGAGCCGTGCCCGGAGGTGGTCCAGATGGCCGAATCCCGGGAGCCCGGGATCTTCGAGGGGGCCCGGATCTTTCACGAGCTGCCTCCCCTGGTGGCGACCCTCGTCGGCCGGTCCCGGGCGGGGGAGAAGATGGTGCTGGTCGCGCCCCCGGCCTACGTCCAGGCCTTCCCGGACGCCCACGCCGCCCTGGCCCGGAGCATGCGGGAAGCGGACGGGATGCGGCAGGTGCGAAAGAACACCGCCCGGGAGCGCTACCGCCCGCAGATCGAAGGCGCCCTCGCCAATCTACCTCGCCTCGAAGCGCACCCACTGACCGCCCGGCTGGGACGGCCCCTCGCCGGGAAGCCCGCCTTCCTGGTGGCCGCCGGGCCGAGCCTGGACCGGAACGTCCATCTCCTTCGGGAGGCGCGCGCGCGGGGGGCGGTCTTCGCCGTCAGCACCGCGGGACCGGTGATCGCCCATCGGGAGACCCGGATCGACGCCCTCTTCTCCATCGAGACCATCGACCAGACGGAGTGGCTCGCGGCGGGGGCCGCCTGGGCGGACGTCCTCGCCATCGACCTCTCCGCCAACCCGAAGAACGTCGGCGTCGATGCGCCCCGGCGAACCTTCTTCCTTCCGGATCATCCGGCCTTCGGGGGACTGGCTTCCGCCCTCGGTGAGCCCGCCCTGCCCTACGGCGCCAGCGTCGCCACCGCCGCCGCCGCCCTCGCCCACCGGCTCGGGGCCGATCCCATCGTGCTCGTCGGCCAGGACCTCGCCTATACGGACGGTCGGGTCTACGCGACGGGCACGGGGCGGGAGGCCTTCCGCGCCACCGTCCGGGGCGGCGTGCTGGTCGTCGAGCACGACGAACGCTTCGAAGAGGCCTTCCGCTCCCACGGCCTCTCCGTGCCGACCAAGGCGAAGCCCGCGGTCGAGGTCGACGCCTGGGGTGGTCGAGGGGTGGTCGCCACGACCCACGACCTGGTCATGTCCGGGCGCTGGTTCGAGTCCTTCGCCCAGCGGCTCGCCGGCCAGCGCCGCCTCATCAACGCCACCGAGGGCGGCATGCACCTCGTCGGCTTCGAGGACCGACCCCTCGAGGAGGTCCTCGCCGAGCTCGCGCCCCTGCCCGAGCTCGAGGGCTCGGAACGGCGCCCGGTGGCCCGTGCCGTCGACGACGCGGAACGGCTCGACGGAAGCGAGGTGGCCGAGGTCCGGGGCGAGCTCCACCGCTCCGCGAGGCAGCTCGGCAACCTGGCCCGACGCGTATTGTCGACGAAGCACCCGAAGAAGCGTCGCCGGGCGGAGAACGACCTCCGGACGCTCTCGAAGACGGCGCCCCTGGTGGACACCTACGCCGCCCCGGACCTCTCCCGGATCCTGGACGACCCGGCGCTCGCGAATCGCGACGCGGAACGGGCCCAGGCCGTCTTCACCGCCGTCGCCCGCTCGGCGGACCGAGTGGCCGCTCTGGTGACCCGCTCGGAGGCGACCCGCCGATGACGGGACCGGTGCTCGCGGTGATCCCGGCCCGGGGAGGCTCCCGGGGCATCCCCCGAAAGAACCTCGTCCCCCTGGCGGGGCGGCCGCTCCTGGCCTGGACCATCGCCGCCGCCCGGGAGGCCCGGGGCGTCGACCGGGTGGTGGTGAGCTCCGACGACCCGGAGATCCTCGCGGCGGCCCGGGCCCACGGCGCCGAGCCCCTCCGGAGACCGGCGGCGTTGGCGACGGATGCCGCCCGGAGCGAGCCCGTCCTGCGCCACGCCGTCGACGCCGCCTGCCCCGGGGCCGGGACCCTCTGCCTGCTCCAGCCGACGAGCCCCCTCCGAACCGGGGCTCACGTCGACGGGGCGCTATCGCTCCTCTCGGAGGATCGGGAGGCGGAGGCGGTGGTCAGCGTCTTCGAGCCCGCCCACTCCCCCTTCAAGGCGTTCCAGCTCGACGGCGGCGGCTATCTGGTCGGGGTGGTCGATGGGGACGCCCCGTTTCGACCGCGGCAGGAGCTGCCGGCGACCTTCTTCCCGAACGGCGCCATCTACGCGGTTCGGGCCGAGGCCTTCCGGGAGACGGGCAGCCTCCTCGGCCGGGGTCGCGCCCTTCCCTACGTCATGACGCGGGGAGACAGCCTGGACATCGACGACTGGGACGACCTGCGTCGGGCCGAAGATCGGCTGGTCGGGAAGCTGCCGACGCGCCCCGCCGCCTGAGCCTCGAGACCTCGGGCTATCGGAGGTCGAAGTCCTTGCAGAAGACCACCTCCGCCTCCGGGTCCCGGTCGTAGCGGGCGAGGCGGTGGTCTTCCGTTGGATAGCCGGAGGCGCAGCGCTCCGCGTCCGGGTCGAAGTGGGCGCAGCCCTCGCAGGTGAAGGCGAGGGCGAAACGACGCCGCTCGGCGTCGAAGCGACCGGGGGCGAGCCTCACCCGTCCGGCTTCGACAGGATCAGGGACACATTCGTGCCGCCGAAGCCGAAGGAGTTCGAGATCAGATGACGCACGGGCCGGCGCCGGGCCTCGTGGGGCACCAGGTCGAGCCCCTCCGCCTGGGGATCCGGGTCGTCCAGGTTGATCGTCGGCGGCACGATCCCGTCCCGGATCGCCAGGGCGCCGAGCCCTGCCTCGAGGCTGCCCGCCGCCCCGAGGAGGTGCCCCGTCATGCTCTTCGTGCTGGACGTCCAGAGCCCGTTCCGGGCGTGGTCGCCGAAGACCGATTTGATCGCCACGAGCTCCTGCCCGTCCCCGACCGGGGTCGAGGTGGCGTGGGCATTGACGTAGTCGATGTCGTCGGGGTTGACCCCGGCGTCCTTCATCGCGCGCTTCATCGCCCGCTGGGCCCCTTCCCCCTCCGGCGCCGGCTGGGTCAGGTGGTAGGCGTCCGAGGTCGCTCCGTAGCCCCGCACCTCGGCGAGGATCTGCGCCCCCCGCTTCTTGGCCGCGTCGAGCTCTTCGAGCACGAAGACCGCGGCGCCCTCGCCGATGACGAACCCGTCGCGCCCCTGGTCGAAGGGGCGACTGGCCTTCTGCGGCTCGTCGTTCCGGGTGGACAGGGCCCGCATGGCGGCGAAGCCGCCGACGCCGACCTCCGTCAGGGCGGCTTCCGCCCCGCCGGCGATGGCCGCGTCCATGTCACCCCGCTGGATCCACTTGAACGCCTCCCCGATGGCATGGGCACCGGACGAGCAGGCGCTCGTCGTCGTGTAGGAGGGGCCCCGGAAACCGAAGCGCATCGACACCTGGCCCGGGGCGAGGTTCGCGATGACCGCCGGGATGAAATAGGGGGACATCTTCCGGGGCCCGCGCTCGTGCAGCTTGACCACCTGCTGCTGGAAGATGTCGAGGCCGCACATGCCGACGCCGATGAAGACGCCGGTCTCTTCCTTGAGCTCGTCGTCGGGTTCGAAGCCGGAGGCGTCCACCGCGTGCTGGCTCGCCGCGATGGCCAGGTGGATCAGCCGATCCCCTTCCCGCACCCGCTTGCGCTCGATGAATTTCTCCGGGTCGAAGCCCGTCGCCTCCCCACCGATCTGGGACGCAAACGATGTCGGGTCGAAGCCCTCGATGCGGGCGATGCCGGACCTGCCGGCGACGATGGCCTCCCAGGTGCTTTCCGTATCGAGCCCGCAGGGGCTGACGAGCCCCACTCCGGTCACCACGACGCGTCGCATTACCATGCCTCCTTCCGGCGCCTCGGCCGACCGCGGGTGGGGCCACGCCGCCCGGTCGTTCGGCGCAGCGCCCGTCCACGGTCGAGGAGGGCGGCGGATCCGGCGTCCCCGGTGCGAAGACGCCGGCCCTCCCCTCCTGCGGCTACTTCCCCGCCCGAGACGTGATGTAGCTCACCGCGTCTCCGACGGTTCGGATTTTCTCCGTGTCCTCGTCGGGGATGTCGATCTCGAACTGTTCCTCGAAGGCGAGGACGAGCTCGACGATGGCCAGCGAGTCGGCACCCAGATCGTCGATGAACGCCTTGTCGTCTTCGAGGCCGCCTTTGTCGACGTCGAGCTGCTGGCTGATGATGTCTTTGACCTTGTCAGCGATGTCCATGGGTCCCTTCCGGTGCCTCGTCGTCGTCGACGAGACGTCGCGTTGGAGCCGACCCGCCCGGGGGCGGGTCAGACGTACATCCCCCCGTTGATCCGGAGCACCTGACCGGTGACGAAGCTGGCCTCGTCGCTCACCAGGTAGTGCACCGCGGCGGCGACGTCGTCGACGGTGCCGGCGCGACCGAGGGGGGTTTGCTCCAGGAAGACCTTCCTGGCTTCGTCGGGCAGGCCGGCGGTCATGTCCGTCTCGATGAACCCGGGGGCGACGGCGTTCACCGTGATGCCGCGCGTGGCGTACTCCCGAGCCAACGTCTTCGTCAACCCGATGAGGCCGGCCTTCGAGGCGGCGTAGACGGACTGTCCCGGGTTCCCCGATTCCGCCACGACGCTCGAGAGGTTGACGATGCGGCCGTGCTTCTTGCGCATCATCAAGCGCACGGCCGCCTTCGAGCAGAGGATCGCCCCGTTCAGGTTCGTCGCCCAGGTGCGATGGAGGTCGTCTTCCGAGACCCGAAGGAGCAGCTGGTCCCGGGCGATGCCCGCGTTGTTCACCAGGATGTCGACCTTCCCCCGTTCCTTGGCGACCCCGGCGATGGCGGCGTCCGCGTCTTCGGCACTGGACACGTCGAAGCGGCGGAGCTCCCCGTCCCCGCCGGCGTCCTTCACCCCGGCGAGGGTCTGGGCGGCGGCCTCTTCGTTGCCCTGGAAGTTCACCACGACGTAGGCGCCGGCCTGGGCCAGGCGCCGACAGATGGCGCGGCCGATGCCCCGGGAGCCGCCGGTGACGATGGCGACGCGTTCGGTCAGGTCGAACATCGACGACGTACTACCAGGAATGCTCGTTCGTTGGCGAGGGCGGAGAGCAGGTCCGCAGGGTCGGTCGGCTGCCGGCGGCCCCCCTGCGCCCCCCGCTCGTGCCCCCGACGCAACGCGTCATGCCGCAGTGCGTCGGGGGGCGAGGCAGGAGGGCCGCGGCCTCAACAGCCTCTCAGAGGGTCCGTCAACATAACCGACCGAGCCTCTCAATCCTCGTCCTTCGGTTCTCCGAGCTTGCCCCGCAGGGCGAGGAGCGGCGCGAGGCGTGGGTCGACGGCGGCAGCCTCATCCCCCCCGTCGTTTTCGGGATCCGTCGTCGACGGCTCCCCGGCGCCGTGGGCGATCCCCGGACACGCCGCCGCGCAGAGAGGCTTCATCGGGACCTCCAGGATGAGGAGCTCTCGAAGGAGCGCGTCCAGCACGACCCGTTCACCGACGTAGGTCTCCCGCTGGATGTCGTCGGGGGTGAGCTCGACCTCGTCGACGATGCTCGCCGCGGAGGCCTCCCCCCCGGCGGACCGACCGCCACCCCCCCGGGGGGAAAACAGGGCGTCGACCTCGGCGTTGGCGTCGATGACGGCGTCCTCGAGGCATCGGCTGCATTCCGCGAGGAGCCGCGCCCGGGCCCGTCCCCGCACGACGATGTCGCTGCCCACCCGCTGGGCGACGAGGTCGACGTCGCCGACCAGGTCGTCGTCGGCATCGGCGCCCCCATCGCCCTCTGGCTTCGACGGCGACCCCTCTGACTTCTCGGACGACGGGGCGGGGCCCGGGCGCAGGTCCGAGTCCGCCAGGGACTCGGCGAGCCAGCTCCGGGGGACCCCCTGGCGCAAGACCAGGCCCGCCTGGTCGAGGGCCTTGTCCCGAAGGTCGAGCACGAAGGCGGCCATGGGGAACGCCGTGCGCCCTGGGTCTGGGGGTGTCAAGGCGCGGCCAGCGCCTCGCCCCGGGGCGGCTCGCCGGGTCGGAGCACGATCCGGGTCCAGCCGGGACCCACCAGCGCGTCGTCCCCGCGGCGCACCGCCGGACCGGTGAAGCGGGGAACCCCGAGCTGGCCGAGAGCCACCCCCCCGCTCTTGCCGCGGCGGGCGGAGAGGGTCGGCCAGGCGTGGACGCCGCCCGCGATTCCCAGGGTGGCCACGAGCTCCGCGAGGGCGGGGTCGCCAGCGTCCGCGCCGTCGAGGGAGCGCACGCCCGCCCGGGCCGGCGCCGCCCAGGCGAGGAGCCATCGCCGGCGTCCGGAAGAGGACGGCGACGCGGGGCCCAGGCGACGCCGCAGACGCTCGAGGTCTTCCGCGCCGTAGCCGCAGGCCGAGGGCCCGACCGCGTACCGGCCCTCCGGGGCGCCGGCGACCAGCACGAGCTCGTCCGCCGGACCGACCCGCACCGCATCGAGGCGCGTCCCGTCGAGGATCGGGGAAACGCGGCCGCCTGCCGCGCCGTCGTCCCTGGCCCGCCTGCCCCCGGCCAGGGGGTCCAGCACCGCCTCGAGGACGGGGCGCCGATCCCGGCCGCCCGGGACCACGAGGACGGGGGCGTCGGGGTCGGCCCGGGCGAGGGCGAGGAGGGTTCGCCGGGCCTCCGCCTCGGTCTCCCCGAGCCCGCCGAGGAGGACGACGAGGCGCGGTCGACGAGGCGGTGACCCTCCGGAGGCCGCCGCGCCCTCCGGTCCTGGGGCGGCGGGGGGCGGGAGCGCCACCTGCGCC
>DAPKRP010000538.1:0-1814 GCA_031800515.1 Polyangiaceae bacterium LLY-WYZ-14_1
GTCGAAGCCTCCGCCCTCCTGCCGTCGGCGAGCCCCCCCTCCGGTCTCTTCTCGAACGACGCCCGCACCCTTGGCAAGGTCGGCACGGCGGACGTGGAAGCGTTCCGGGAGCTCGCCATGGCGGTGGCGGAGCAGGTCGACCCGGAGGACCTGGCGGACCGCCACGGGAGCTGTCGAGACCCGGCGGAGGACTGCCTCGAGCCCCTCCTCCGGGGGCTCGCCCTGGACCTCTTCCGACGCCCCCTCCGGCCCGACGAGCGGGCGCGCTACGGAAGCCTCCACGGGCTCGCGGTCGCCGAGACCGGAGACTTCGACCTCGGGACCCGCCTGGTCGTCGAGGCGATGCTCCAGTCCCCCCACTTTCTGTATCGGATCGAGGCGGAGCCCGGGCCGGGGGACGCGGTCCGGGAGGTCGACGGCTACGCCCTCGCCTCACGCCTTTCCTTTCTGTTCTGGGGTCGAGGCCCGGACCCGCTGCTCCGGGACCTGGCGGAGACGGGCGAGCTCGCGCGGCCCGACGTGCTGGCCGCCCAGGTGGACCGGATGATCGCGGACCCCCGGGCGGAATCCGTGTTCCTGGCCTTCGTCGACGACTGGCTGCGGCTCCAGGACCTCGACCGGGTCGCCTTCGACCCGGAGGTCTACGGTCCCGTCGGGGACGAGCTGCGCCGGGCGATCCGGGCCGAGCCCGAGGCGCTCTTCGCGGAGCTCTGGCGGGACGGGCTGCCCTGGTCGACGATGTTGACCACCCGCGAGGCGGTGCTCCGTCCCGAGCTCGCCGTGATCTATGGCCTGGACCCCGCCGACTCCGGGGCCGGGCCGACCCGCTACGACCTCGGGGGGCTTCCGGAACGGGGCGGGATCCTCACCCAGGCCGCGGTGATCGGGGTCCAGGGGCAGGTCACCCGCGCCCAGGAGGAGGCGGAGCCGTCCCTGGTACACCGGGGGAAGTTCCTCCTGGAGGCTCTCTTTTGCGGGACGATTCCCCCGCCCCCCAACGACGTGGCCAACGACCCGAGCTTTCTCGCCTCGAGCATCGGCACCGAGCGCGGCGCCGCCGAGGAGCGGGCGGCGAATGCCCGCTGCGTGGTCTGCCACGAGGCGATCGATCCCCTGGGGCTGGCGCTCCTGCCCTTCGACAACCTGGGCCGGCGCCGGTCGACGGATGCGCAGGGCCTGCCGGTGGACGGTTCCGGGGTCTTCGCTCACCCCTTCCGGGACGAGACCCTGGCGTTCTCGGGGATCCGGGAGCTCTCGGACCACCTCGCCACGGACGCGACCGTCCAGGCCTGCCTCGTCCGCCAGCTGACCCAGTACGCCTGGGGGGATCCGAGTCCGACCCGGAACGCCTGTCTGCTGGCGGAGCTCTCCGCCAGCCTCCCGGAGGCCCCCTCGTTCCCCGAGGTGCTTCGGGCCATCGCCCTGCATCCCAGCTATCGGAGGATCGCCCCGTGAGCCGCCGCCGCCCTTTGCTCGACCGAAGGACCTTTCTCCGGGGAGCCGGCACCGTCGCCATCGCGCTTCCCTTCCTGCCGGAGATGGGCTCGCTGACGCGCGTGGGCAGCGCGGCCCAGGCCCAGCCGGCCCCCTCCGTCTCCCGCTGCTTCACCGTCTTCTTCGCCCACGGCGTGCCCCTCGAGGTGTTGCGCGGCGGGCTGACCGGCCCCCTTGCTCCCCTGGCTCGACTCCAGGACAAGTTGGGCATCTACGGTGGGGTCGACCTCCACGCTGGCTCTGGTAACGGGCACGCCACCGGGGGCATGTCGGTCTTCGTCGGGGCCCAGCGGGCGAACCCGACCACGGCGGGGGGCCCG
>DAPKRP010000539.1:0-5328 GCA_031800515.1 Polyangiaceae bacterium LLY-WYZ-14_1
GCCCTCGCGCCGCGGGTCGGCCAGGTCGCCGAACGTCTCCGGCAGGCCTCGGGGGCGCCCCCGGGGCTTCTCCCCGCGGTGCCGATCGGCCCGGATTGACCGATTTTTCCAGCCCGTGCTACCTCCCTGCGATGCCGCAGAATGAGCACTCATTCACCGGCGAGGGCGGCGACCACGACGACGTCGACGCCGCCGGCGGCCGGGAGCCCTCCGCGGCAGGCCCCCGGGGCGCCGGGCCGTCCCCCCCGGACACGCGGGTGCCGGGGACGGCGACCACCGCGGCCGCCCGGAACGCTCGCGAGGGCAACGGCGGAGACAAGCGAGACCGGATCCTCCAGGCGGCGGTTCGGGTGTTCGCCCAGAAAGGCTTCTACGCGACCCGGGTCAGCGAGATCGCCCGCGCGGCTGGCGTCGCGGACGGCACGATCTACCTGTATTTCAAGAACAAGGACGACGTCCTGTTGTCCCTCTTCGACGAGCGGACGCGGGCGCTCCTGGACCTGCTCCGGCGGGAGCTCGCGGCGGCCACGGGGGCGGACGAACGCCTGCGGCGGGTCGTCGAGATCCAGCTCGGCCTGCTGGAGGACCACCGGGACCTGGCCGAGGTGATCACGGTCAACCTCCGCCAATCCTCGGTGCTGCTGAAGCAGTACGCGACCCCCTTGTTCCGGGAGTACCTCGCGCTCATCGCCGGCGTGATCGAAGAGGGGCAGGCCGCCGGGGAGCTCCGAGAGGACCTTCACCCGATGACCGTCGCCCGGGCCCTCTGGGGCGCCCTGGATGGGCTCGCGATGACCTGGGCGCTCGGGAGCGGGGACCCCGTCCAGCTACGGCGGGCCGCTCGTCAAGCAGCCGCCTTGTTTCTCCAGGGGCTTCGACGCACCCCCCGGGGAGCGCTTGACGTGTTGCGTCATAACCCCTAGTTCGCCAGGTCCAGGCCAGACACCGGCAGCCGGACCGACGCCCCGGTCGCCGCGGAGGGAACCATGAAGATCCTCGTGCCTCTCAAGCGGGTCGCGGACCCGGACAACGCCAACAAGGTGAAGGTCAGCCCGGACGGCTCCGCCCCGGTCACCGAGGGGATGGAGTGGAAGATGAACCCCTTCGACGAATACGCCGTCGAAGCGGCGCTCCGGCTGAACGAAAACGCCAAGACCAACGAAAAGCTGGGGGAGACGGTGGTGGTGACCCTCGCTCCCAAAGACGCCCAGCAGACGGTGCGCCAGGCCCTCGCGATGGGGGCGGACCGGGGCATCATGGTCGCCGCGGAGGACGACGCCCTCGACTCCACCGTCGTCTCCCGGGCCCTCGCGGCGGTGGTGGAAAAGGAACAGCCGGACCTGGTGCTGATGGGCAAGCAGGCGGTCGACGGCGACAATAACGTCGCCGGCCAGATGCTCGCAGAACGCCTCGGCTGGCCGATGGCCAGCTTCGCGATGAGCCTGACCACCTCCGATGACGGTAAGACGATTCGCGTCGGCCGGGAGGTGGACACCGGGGTGCTCACCGTGGACGTGACCACCCCGGCGGTGATCACCGTCGATCTTCGTATCGTGACCCCCCAGTCGGTGCGAAACGGGGTGACCCCGGACGACCACGCCTACCCGGAGGGGGCCCGATATGCCTCCCTGAAGGGCATCATGCAGGCGAAGAAGAAGCCCATCGAAGACCTCGACCTCGCTGGCCTCGGCGTGGAGACCACCCTCACCACCAGCTACGAGGCCTTCGCCCTGCCCCCGAGCCGCTCCGGCGAGACGGTCTTCGTCGAAAGCGTCGAGGAACTGGTCCAGAAGCTCCACGAAGAGGCCAAGGTCCTCTGAAGAAGGGATAGACGACGATGACGGACGTGCTGGTCGTAGCCGAGCTCCTCGACGGCAAGAACCGCAAGACGACGCTCTCGGCGGTCTCCTTCGCGCGCCAGGCGGCGGAGGGCACCGGGGGCGCTTTCGACATCCTCGCCATCGGTTACGGCGCCGAGACCGCCGGCAGCGAGCTGGCCGCCTTCGGGGCCCGGAAGGTCCTGACCGCGCAGATCGACGGGGGGTACATCGCCGAGAAGTACGTCCCGACGGTCGCCGAGGTGGCGAAGGCTGGGGGCTACGGGGTGGTGACCGCCACCGCGAGCACCTACGGCAAGGACCTCATGCCCCGGGTGGCCGCTCGCCTCGATGCCGGGGTCGCCTCGGACATCGCGGGGGTGACCGTCGATGGGGACACGCTTCGCTACCGGCGCCCCATGTTCGCAGGGAACCTCTTCGGGACCCTCACCGTCAACACCCCGGTGCAGGTCGTCACCGTACGACAGACCGAGTTCGAAGCGGCGGCACCGGCGGAGGGGGCCGGCGCCTCTCCCGTGGAAGCGGCGACCGTCGCCGAGAGTCCCCTGGCGGACCGGGTCACCTTCGTCGGCTTGGAAGGCCAGAAGAGCGAACGGCCCGAGCTGACGGAGGCGGAGGTCGTCGTCTCCGGCGGCCGCGCCCTCAAGAGCTCGGACAACTTCAAGACCGTCCTCGAACCGCTGGTCGACGCCCTGGGCGCGGCGATGGGGGCCTCCCGCGCCGCCGCGGATGCGGGCTACGTCCCGAACGACCTGCAGGTCGGGCAGACCGGAAAGGTGGTCGCCCCGAAGCTCTACATCGCCGTCGGCATCTCCGGCGCGATTCAGCATCTCGCCGGCATGAAGGGCTCGAAGACCATCGTGGCCCTGAACAAGGACAAGGAAGCACCGATCGCCCAGGTGGCGGACTACTTCCTGGTCGCCGACCTGTTCCAGGCGGTCCCGGAGCTGACCCAGGCGGTCACCAAGCTCAAGAGCTCCTGACCCCCCCCTGGGGTGTCCCGGGTCCAGGGACGGGGATCGGGGCGGGTAATTAGGTTATCCCTATCCCCGATGACCGGCACCGGACCCCTCCGCCTCCTGCAGGGACGCGCGCCCCTCCGGGGCCTGGTCCTCGTCCTCGTCCTCTTCGCCTCGACTTGGGCCGAGCTCGGAGCGCTGCCCGCGGCCGCCCAGGGTCCCGCCGAACTGGCGGGACGATGGCGCGCCGGTCCGACCCGTCTGACCGTGCAGATCGCGAGCTGGGGCCCGGACTGCGGACCCCGGCCGCGTAGTACGACCCTCGCCGCCCCTGGAGAGGTCTCTGTGACCGCCCGCGCGGGCCATCTCGCCTTCGGCGGCGCGGTCGATCGCCGAACCGACCAATGCTGGAGCGAAAACCGGACCCTCCGGCGGCAGTCGTCGGTCCGACGGGGGAGCTCCTGGACCACCCGCTGTGCGACCCCCCGGGACGAGCCGAAAGCGGAGAAAGGGGTCTACACCCTGACCGTCGCCGGTCCGGCTGTCCTCGAGCGGCGTGGGGTCAGCGAGTACGACTGGCAGCTGAACGATTCCCATTGCGTCGCGACCGTCACCGAGGTGCAGCGGTTCACCCGGAGCCCCGAGGCCAGCACCGCTTCGGCGAGGGAGGCGGCGGGAGCGCCGAGCTGCCAGCCCGGGCCGCCGGTATCCCTGGCGCTGCGGCCGGATGCCCGCCGGATCGAACCGGGCGAGCAGGTGTGCTTTCGCGCCACGCTGCTCGACGCCGCCGGATGCCCGACGCCGGTCTCGCCCCGGCTTCGCCTCGAACGCCCCGAGGGGCTCGGGGGTACGATGCGGGGACGGTGCTTCGTCGCCGGTGCGAACGCGGCGACGGCGGAGGGGACCTTTCGCATCATCGCCTCTGCCCGGGGCCTGACCTCCCGGGCGAGCGTCGTCGTCCAGACGGCAGACCTCTCGGATCTCCGCGCCCAGCGCATCGGGGAAGGCGGCGAAGGGAGCCGGGCGGAGGCGGAGGCGGCGCGCGCGGAAGAGGCGGCGCGGCTCGCGGCGAGCTCGGGGCGCGGCGGCGTCTCCCCCTGGCTGGTGGGCGGCTTGGTGGTCGTCGGACTCGCCCTCGTGGTCCTCGGGCTCGTCGTCGCCAACGCCCTCCGGGCCCGGGGAAGGCCCGGTGGGGCGGCCCCGGAAACGGTCGCCCAGGCGATCCCGGCGGGGGGATCGCCGGCCCCGCCGAGCGCACCGCCGGACCGGGGAGGGGGGGCGACGGATCCCGCACCGCCGCCCACGATGACGGCGCCCCCCTCCGACGCAGCGATGATCTGCCCGGTCTGCCGTGTTGGCTACAGCGGGGGCGGCGGGGTCTGTCCCCGGGACGGGGTCGAGCTGCTGCCCTACGAGGTCTTCGTCGCCCGACACAAGGAAGGGGCCGTCGGTGCGGCGGCGGAGGCGCGCCGGGTCTGCCCGACATGTGGGACGAAGTACCACGGGGAGACCCGTTTCTGCGGTCGGGACGGAAGCGCCCTCGTCCCCCTCGCCGCGCCGCCGGGACCGCGAACCTCCGTGGGCTGAAGCCCGGGGCGCCGGCGGATCGGACGGATCGTCCAACACCCTCCAAGACCCGAGGCGAGCCGCCGAAGATGACAGGGGACCCAAGGCTCCACGCCATCGACGCATCCAAGGGCCAACCCTGCCCGGTCCCTCGGTTGCGTGCCGGTTTCCGCCCTCGATAAATTGGTGCGGGGACCGGCCCCGGGTCAGGTTTCTCGGCGCCGACCCGCCGTGACCCGCCCACGCGGACGACGACGCTGCCCACCGCTACCCTCCCAGGACGAAACAGGACCCATGAAAATCGTCTGCGACAGCTGCGGAGCCAAGTACTCGATCGCCGACGAAAAGGTCGCGGGGAAGACGTTCAAGATCCGCTGCAAGCGCTGCAGCTCTCCGATCATGGTCCATGGGGAAGCCCTCGTCGCCGCGGGGGAAACGTCGACGGCCCTGGCGGGGAGCGGCGACGCGGCGGCAGGGGAGGCGGCCGGCGCGTCCGCCGGCGCCGCCTTTCCCGACCCGAACGCCGTCTGGCACGCCGTCGTCCAGGGCGAGCAGCAGGGCCCGATGACGGTTCAGGCCCTGGAGGCGCTGGTACGGAACGGCTCCCTCGACGGCGAGGGCTACGTGTGGCGGGAAGGCTTCGAAGGATGGCTTCCCGCCAAGGACGTCCCCGAGCTCGCCGAGGTGCTGGGGGGCGGCGCCGGCGCCGCTCCCGTGGATCCCTTCGGCGCGACCGCCGCTGCCGCCCCCGCCGCCGAGGCCGGGGGCCCGGCCTATGCGGGGGCGGCCTTCTCCTCCCCGGGAGGGGAATCGGGTACCCCTCTCGCCAGCCGGGCCACCCGGGACGATGGCGCCGACCTCTTCGCCCCGGCGGACCCCGCGACGAACCCCTTCGCCGCCTCCGGGGTGTCGAACGACGACTCGGGCGTCGACGACGACGTCATCGCATCCGCCCCGTCCCGCCC
>DAPKRP010000540.1:0-4403 GCA_031800515.1 Polyangiaceae bacterium LLY-WYZ-14_1
CGGGTGGTCGAGGGGCAGATCGGCGAAGACGACCGGGGGGTCGTCCATCGACCCGCCTCCCATCTCGACACCCGCTCCCGCCGGGTCGTCGCCCACCGGCGCGCCGTCGACCTCGAAGAATCCCGGGACGCTCTTCGGGAGGACCCGGGCATCCCCTTCCATCGCTTCGACCCGGAGGCGTTGGTCTCCCCCGGGGACGTGATCACCACCGTCGAGCTCGCCGACGTCGGGGGCGGTCGCCTCCGGGGCGCCGAGGCGCCGACGACCCCCCGGCGAGGAGATGGGTCCCCGGGAGACGCGGGTCTGCCGAGTCGGCCCGGCCCGGAGCCCCCGCCTGGGGTGGGCGGCAGCGCCGGCCAGGGGGAGGTGACGCGGCCGGGGCGCGGGACGACGCCAGCCCACGAGGTGACCCGGCACGACCCGATCCGGGCCCCCCGGCGGGTCGTCCGACGCTTCGAGACCCTCGCCGGGGCCCTCGGGAACAGCCTGCGCCGCTTCTTCTCCCCCGGCTTCCCCCAGCCGATCGCCCGGGTGGCCATCCTGGTCGGCGTCGCGGTGCTGCTCCTGGTGACCGTCGGGGCCGTCGCCCTGGCCGCCGCCTATCCCGGCGTGGGCCTCGGGGACGCCTTTTTCGCCGCCGTCGTGCTGCTCCTCGGTGGCTATGGCGACCGCTTCGACGACTTCGGGCCGGACCCGGTACCGGTCCCAGGTTGGGTTCGGGGCTACGCGTTGGCCATGACCGTCGCCGGCACGGCCCTGGTCGGGGTGGTCTACGCGATGGTCACGGAAAAACTCCTGACCATGCGGCTCCAGTTCCTGGCCCGGCGGCCCCCGGTCCCCCGGGAGGGACACGTCGTCGTGGTGGGTCTGGGCCGGGTCGGCCAGCGGGTCGCCGCGATCCTCCGGGAGCTCGAGCTGCCGGCGGTCGGCGTGAGCGCCTCCGGGGTGGACCCGGACGTCCTTCCCTGGTTGCCGGTGGTGACCGGCCGGGCGGCCCAGAAGCTCGACCGGGTCCACCTCGACCGGGCCCTCGGCCTCGTGGCGAGCACCGCCGACGACATGGACAACCTGGAGACGGCGCTGCTTGCGCACCGCCGCGCTCCGGACCTTCGCCTGGTGGTCCGGGCCTCGGATGCGCGCTTCAGCCGGAATGTGTCGAGCTTGCTCCCCTACGCCAACGTCCTCTCCGGGACGGCGCTCTCCGCCGAGGTCTTCGCCGCCGCCGCCTTCGGCGAGAACGTGCTCAGCCTCTTCCGGCTGGAGGGTCGGACCGTGATGGTGACGGACTACGCCATCGAAGAAGGAGACACCCTGGCGGGGCGGCTCATCGGGGACGTCGCGGAAGGCTACGGGCTCGTCCCCCTGCTCTGCGAGCGAGAGGCCCCTCGGGACGAGGCGCCGCCGGACTCCCTGGACGAGCCCCTCGGTCCGCGACGCCAGCTCCTCCCCTCCGGCGAGATCCGGCTCCTGCCGGGGGATCGACTCGTCGTCCTGGCGACCACCGCGTCCCTCCAGCGCGTCGAGCGGGGCCGTGCCCTGCCCCGGAGCCATCGCATCGTGGTCGAGGGCACCTTGACCCCGGACGCGGTCCTCGGGGGCGCGGCGGAGATCTCCCGGCGAACCGGGGCGAGCATGGCGGAATCTCGGGCGTTCATGGACGCCATCCCGGGGACGTTTCCGCGACCGTTGTATCGTCGACAGGCCGTCGACCTCGTTCGCAGCCTCAAGCGGCACCAGGTTCTCGCGCGAGCCGTAGCGGTCGACATCCCGGCCTCGAAGCACGAGATCAGGAATCCCGATGACGCAGCCGTCGCTCCCGCATCCCCCGCCGAGGGCTCCCGCCTCACGCCGGGCTCGTCCTCCGGCTGAACGGCTCTCCCATCGGCTCGCCACCCTGACCCTCATTCGGGTCGCGGGTCGGCACCGGCCCTTCGCCCTCACCCGGCTCGGGCGGGCCGGGGGCAACCTGGCCGCCGTGGCCCCCGCCCCGGGAGAGGCACCGGACGTCGTGGTGCGGCTTCTCGGGTCCGGGGCCGGGCGGCGGGGCCTGTCGGCCCTGCCCAGCTTCGACCGCTTCGGCATTCTGGTCCCCGCCTGGGGCAGTCTCGAGGACGCCCGCCGATTCCTCGACGCGTCCCCCTGGATGCGCGCCTACGAGGCACGGGCCGTCGAGCGCCTCGACCTGTTCCTGCTCCCGGTCTCGGGTCACGGCCGCTGGGACGGAGATACCCCGTTTCAGGGGATCGACGGCGTCTGTCCGTTCTCCGGGGACCGGGCCTCCCGGACCGGCGGGACGGCGGAGGCCCTCGACGGGGCGCCCCTCGCCGTCCTGACTCGGGCGACGGTTCGACCCCGCACCCTGGCGTCCTTCTTCCGGGCCTCGGCCCGGATCGAAGGGGACCTCGAACGCTGCGGGGCGCTCCTGGCCATGGGCCTCGGCGAGCTTCCCTGGGTTCGGCAGGCCACCTTCAGCGTCTGGCCCAGCTTCGCGGCGATGCGCCGCTTCGCCTACGAAGAGCCCGCCCACCGGGAGGCGGTTCGACTGGCGCGAGCCAAGGGTTGGTTCACCGAGGACCTCTTCGTCCGCTTCCGCCTGCTCGCCGCCCGTGGGCGCTGGGAGGGCCGGGACCCCTTCGCCGGACTCGACCTGCCGGGGCTGCCCGATGGTGGTGGCGACGACGATGACGACGATGACGCGTCTCCCTGGTCCGACGGGTCCCGCGTCGCCTCCGGGGAGGCGCGGGGCGGATGACCGCGGTCACCGCCGCCCGGGTTCCCAGCCTTCGCACCGTACCGACTCCCTGCCCGGGATGCGGCGGCGACGACCCCCGAGAGCTTCGGTCCCTGCCCGGCCAACTGCTCTCCCGGCCCCAGCGTTTCGTCTCCGGTCGCTGTGGTCGCTGCGGCCTGCGGTACCTGGTCGACCGGGTCGTCGACGCGGACCAGCCCCGTCTCTACGACGCCGACTACCCCCTCCATCGGGGTCCCGGTCTCTGGGGGATCTTCGCTCCCCTGGTCGCTTCGAGCCTCGCCGCGACGGATCGTCGGCGGGTCGCGGTGCTGCGGCGTTCCCTCCCGGACCTCGCCGCCCCGGACCGGGTCCTCGACGTGGGATGCGGTCGGCCGACCTTCCTCCGCCGACTGGCGCGGGAGACGGGCGCCGAAGGCCACGGGCTCGACCTGTTCGACGATGCCGAGGCCGCCGGGGAGGGGGCGCGCCGGGACGGGGTGACCCTGCACCGGGGCCTCCCCCCACGCCTTCCGGAGACGGTCCGGGCCCGGGCTCCCTTTCGCGCCGCGACCCTCTGGCACGCCCTCGAGCACGACCCGGAGGCGGCGGAGACCCTCCGTACCGTCCGGGACCTCTTGGAACCGGCGGGGCGCCTCGTCGTCGAGGTCCCGGACGGCTCGGGGGGCCCTTCCGCCCGCTGGGGGGACCGCTGGGGCGGGCTCCACACGCCGCGGCACGCCAGCCTCTTCGAGCCGGACACCCTTCGCCGGACCGTGGAGGCGGCGGGGTTCGAGGTGGTGAGCCAGGAGCGCCGGGGCACCCTACCGCCCTTCGTGCCGGTCGCCCTCGGGGCGGTCGATGCCGCCGGTTTCCGCTTTCATCGGCATCCCGCCTGGGCCCTGTTCCCCGCCTGGGCGCTGGGCATGGCGCTCACCTGGCCCTGGCTGGGTCGTCCCGGACGGGAGGGCGCTGGCCTTCAGCTCTTGGTCGCACGCCCCCGCCGGGGGGATTAGGGGGATGGCGCCTTGTCCCCCGCGGCAGGGCTGGATTACACCGAAGCGGTGCGACTGTACGGCTACTGGCGCAGCACCTCCTCCTGGCGGGTCCGGATCGGCCTCGAGCTCAAAGGCGTGTCCTACCAGGTCGTCCCGGTGCATCTCCTCGAAGACGGGGGGCGCCAGCACGCGCCGGCGTACCTGGCCCGCAATCCCATGGCCCAGGTGCCCACCCTCGAATGGACCGAGTCCGACGGGACCCCCCGGCGGCTGACCCAATCCCTGGCGATCCTCGCCTATCTGGACGACCGGCACCCGGAGCCGCGCATCCTGCCGGTCCAGCCCTTCGACCGGGCCCGGGTCTGGGAGCTCGCCGAGATGGTCAATGCGGGGATCCAGCCGCTCCAGAATCTGGCGGTGCTCCAGCGGATCGACGAGGTCGCCGGAGACCTGGGCCGCAAGGGCTGGGCGGCGCCCCACATCGTGCGGGGTCTCACGGCGCTCGAGGCGAAAACCGCTGAAGTGGCAGGAACTTACGCCTTCGGGGACACCATCACGGTGGCGGACGCCTGCCTGGTGCCCCAACTCTATGCGGCGCGGCGATTCGGGGTGGACCTCGACGCCTTCCCGACCCTCACCCGGGTCGAAGAGGCCTGCGCCGCCCATCCCGCCTTCCA
>DAPKRP010000541.1:0-3995 GCA_031800515.1 Polyangiaceae bacterium LLY-WYZ-14_1
ACGGGGGAGCTCCTCGGGACCAACCTCCCGGGGGAGGTCGGAGGCGGGGTCGAAGTGCTCTCCCGGCCCGCCGGCCGAAACTAAAATTCCTGGGCTTTTTCAAAGGCTTGGCGCCTGCCTGGCCCCTTGCCCGGACCCCCCTCCTCGGGCTATGCTCGCTCGGTCGCGTCGGTCCGACGCGGGGCCCCCTCCCGGGGCCACCCCGACGCCCCACCGACGCGGCGATCGGGGAACGCCAGGCACCCGGACGGGCTCCTCCTGGACCCCGGTCCAAAGCGCACGAGCATCCCATGGCTGAAAACGAAGAACTCGCGGACAAGGCGGTCGACGCCGGGGGGGTCGACCCGGGCCCGGTCGCGCCCACCGGCGACGAAGGCTCCCGGAAGCCCGCCGGAAACGGCGGCATCGGCAACGGAGGCTACGGCGAAACCTCCATCCAGGTGCTCGAAGGGCTCGAAGCGGTCCGGAAGCGCCCCGGGATGTACATCGGTGACCCTCACGACGGCAGCGGGCTCCACCACCTGGTCTGGGAGGTGGTCGACAACGCCGTCGACGAGCACCTGGCCGGCTACGCGACGACCCTCCAGGTCACCCTCCACGCCGACGGCTCCGCCACCGTCTCCGACGACGGCCGGGGCATCCCCGTCGGGATGCACGAACGAGGGGTCAGCGCCGCCGAGGTCGTGATGACCGTGCTCCACGCCGGGGGGAAGTTCGACAACAACAGCTACAAGGTCTCCGCCGGTCTCCATGGCGTCGGCGTCTCCGCGGTCAACGCGGTCAGCGAATGGCTGAAGATGGAGATCCGTCGGGACGGCAAGACCTGGTACCAGGAATACCGACGGGGCGTGCCCACCGCTCCCCTCTCCGCGATCGGGACGACGGACCGGCAGGGGACCCGCATCTCCTTCAAGCCCGACGACCAGGTCTTCACCAACACGGACTTCAGCTTCGACGTGCTCGCGAGCCGGCTGCGGGAGATCGCCTTCTTGAACGCCGGCTTCGAGATCCACCTGGTGGACGAGCGGACGGAAAAGAGCACCCGCTACCACTTCGAGGGCGGCATCCAGGAGTTCGTCGGCGTCCTGAACAAGAACCGCACGCCGCTCCACGACGACGTCGTCTACCTCCACGAGGAAAAAGACGGCATCGACGTCGAGATCGCCATGCAGTGGAGCGATTCCTTCAACGAGGCGATCTCCTGCTTCACCAACAACGTCCACAACAAGGACGGGGGCACCCATCTCACCGGGATGCGCGCCGCCCTCACCCGAACCCTGAACGCCTACGGAACCGCGGCCAACCTGCTCAAGGACCTGAAGCAGCCCCTCTCCGGGGACGACGTCCGGGAAGGTCTGACCGCCATCCTGTCGGTCAAGCACCCGGACCCGAGCTTCGACTCCCAGACGAAGAGCAAGCTCGTCTCGAGCGAGGTGAAGGGGATCGTGGAGAGCGTGGTCAACGAGCGGCTCTCCCAGTACCTCGAAGAACACCCCCAATCCGGCAAGCGGATCATCGACAAGACGGTGCTAGCGGCGAAGGCCCGGGAGGCCGCGCGGAAGGCCCGGGAGAGCGTCCAGCGGAAGGGCGCCCTGGACGCGAGCACGCTGCCGGGGAAGCTCGCCGACTGCCAGGAAAAGGACCCGACGGTCAGCGAGATCTTCATCGTCGAGGGCGACTCCGCCGGCGGCAGCGCGAAGCAGGGACGGGACCGGAAGTTTCAGGCGATCCTGCCCCTCCGGGGCAAGATCCTGAACGTCGAGCGGGCACGCTTCGAACGGATGCTGTCGAGCGCGGAGATCGGAACGCTGATCACCGCCCTCGGGGCCGGGGTCGAGGGGGGCGGCAACTTCGACCTGGGCAAGCTCCGCTACCACAAGGTCGTGGTGATGACGGATGCGGACGTGGACGGCTCCCACATCCGTACCTTGCTGCTCACCTTTTTCTACCGGCAGATGCCCGAGCTCATCCGAAACGGGCACCTCTTCATCGCCCAGCCGCCTCTGTACAAGGTCAAGCGCGGCAGCAAGGTGCAGTACCTGCAGAACGAAGAGGAGCTCGACCGCTACGTCCTCGACCTCGGTACCGACCAGCTCGCCGTCCGGGCCAGCCAGGGCCGGGATGGGACCGAGCCCCAGGTCGTCCTGACCGGCGACCCCCTGCGCCGTTTCCTGGATGACGTCGCGAAGTGGCGGGCGATCCTCCGCAAGCTCGAACGAAAGACGGAGCCTCTGCTGGTCCAGGCCCTGGTCCGGCTCGGGGTAGAAGTGACCACGCTGTCGGACCGGGACGGGGTCGACCGTATGGTCGGCGCGGTCACCGACGAGCTTCGATCCCTGCCGGAGCCCGTGGCGGTGGTGGCCCGGGTCGACCGGGATGAAGAACACGACCGACACCGGGTGGTCTTCGAGACCCGGGTGGGGCTCACCCTCAAGGAAACCGCCGTCGACTTCGCCTTCCTCGACGGGGGGGACTTCAAGACCCTCCGGGACATCTGGTCTCATGCGGAAGCCCTCGGCGAGCTGCCCCTGGTCGCCCTGCGGACCGACAAGGATGGGCAGGTGACCGGCGAGCCGACAGAGGTGGGAGACCTGGACGGTCTGTGGAGCCACGTCGACCAACGCGCCCGGAAGGGGCTGTCGGTGCAGCGCTACAAGGGCCTCGGGGAGATGAACGCGGACGAGCTCTGGGAGACGACGATGAACCCGGACACCCGCACCCTGCTCCAGTGCACCATCGACGACGCCCTCGAAACGGAAGAGATCTTCAGCGTGCTGATGGGAGAATCGGTGGAGCCCCGCCGAGAGTTCATCGAGCAGAACGCCCTCGACGTCCGCAACCTCGACATCTAGCACCCCTGCCCGGATCAGTTGGCGGGCGGGGCCGGAGCCGAATCGGCGACCAACCGCTCGACCAGGGTCTCGACGAGCTCTCGGCCCCGCAACGCGTCGAGCCATCGCCCGGGGATCCCGGCGACCCCATCCCGGATGCCGGCCAACCCCCCCGCGATGCAGGCGGTCGTGTCCGTGTCGCGCCCGAGGGCCACGGCGGCCCGGACCACCTGCTCGTAGCCGCCGGACCGGAGGGCGTGCCGCGCCGAGTGGAGGCTGTCGACGACGTAGCCGCTGCCACCGGGCCCTCCGGGGGGACAGCGGACGAGGTGGTCTTCGATCTCCTCGAGGGCGCCGGGGACCGCGTCCGTCCAGAGCCGCAGGTCTTCCACCGCGCCCTCGAAGGCGTCGTCAGCGTCCTGCGTCCCCTGGAGCAGCCGCCGAGCCCACAGGCAGTAATGGGCGCAGGCGAGCTGGGAGCGCAGATGGCCGTGGGTCACCCGGCTCTGGTCCCGGGCATCCCGGATGAGGCTCGCATCGTCCCCGGGATGCCAGAGCGCCAGGGGCAGCACCCGCATGAGCGCGCCGTTGCCGTTGTCGCGCTCCCCCGTCGGGCCGCAGGTCAGGGCGGGGGCCCGGCGGCGGACCGCGTCCAGAGCGCGCTGGGTGGTCGCGCCGATGTCGAAGACGAGACCGCCGACGGCGTAGCGACCTTCGTGTGCCCAGGCGAGGAGCTTCCCCGCCAGGTCCTCCGGGTCGAGACGTCCGCAGGCGAGGAGGGAATCCAGGAGGGCGAGCGCCTGGGCCCCGTCATCGGACCAGGTGCCGGGGGGAACCGCGGGATGGGACCGGGGGAAGCCCGCCGGCGGGAACATGTCGAGCTCGCCCAGGGACGCGAGCTCTTCCGCTTCGTGGAACTCGTAGGGCACGCCGAAGGCGTCCCCGACCAGAAGCCCGTAGACACCGCCGCGAAGCCGTTCCCCCCGTGACCCCATGCCACCGGAGTCTACACCGAGCGACGATCCCGTGTCGTCCCCGACGCGAACCGAGGGATCGGCGGACGGTCACCCCTTTCCCCGGGGCGGCGGGAGACCGACCCGGGCCTCCCGCAGGAGGGCGAGCACGGCGTCGTGCAGCGGACCGTTGGTCGCCACGACGTGTCCC
>DAPKRP010000542.1:0-7520 GCA_031800515.1 Polyangiaceae bacterium LLY-WYZ-14_1
GGCATCCGGTCGCCGAGGCCGGCGGCGGCGAGCACGGTGTCGCCGTTGGCGCTCGAGGTGACCACCGCCGTCTTGAGCCCCGCCGCCTCGACCGCGTCGAGGAAGGCCAGGGACCCGGGGAACGCGTAGACGCCCTCGGTCTCGAAGAGCTCGTTGACCCGGCGGTTTTTCCGGTTGCCGAGCGCCTGCACGGAACCGTCGCCGGGGGCGACGGAGGGGTCGCCCTCAGGAAGCTGGATCCCCCGGGAGGCCAGAAAATCCCGCACCCCGTCGTAGCGGGGCTTGCCGTCGACGTAGCGGTGGTAGTCCCCCTGGGGGTCGAAGGGGGGCTGGGGGCCCCGGTCTCCGCTCTTCGACCAGGTGGCCAGGAAGTCGTCGAAGACTTCCTTCCAGGCCCGTACGTGGAGCGCAGCGGTGTCCGTCAGCACCCCGTCCAGGTCGAAGAGCACGGCCTCCAGGCCGGACCAGTCGAGGGCGCCCGGTCCCGGCGCATCGGCTTCCGTCGTCGGCGTCATGGTCCTCCCGTGGGCCGACCGCACCCTACAAAGGGACGCCGTCGACCGCCAACGCGCCCCTCCGCCTCGCTTCCGGCCCGGGCTCCCGTGCTAAGCCGTCCCCATGGTGAAGGCCCATCCGAACGATCCGCCCCTGGCTCAGGCCGACCCGGAGGTCGACGCCCTGATCCGCACCGAGGTGCGGCGTCAGCACGAAAAGCTTCGGCTCATCCCCTCGGAAAACTATGCGACCCGCGCCGTGCTCGAAGCCGGCGGCTCCGTGCTGAACAACAAGTACTCGGAAGGCTACCCCGGGAAGCGCTACTACGAAGGCCAGCAGGTGGTCGACCAGGTGGAGAACCTGGCGAAGGAACGGCTGGCGGCGCTCTACGGGGCTGACCACGTCAACGTCCAACCCTACTCCGGGTCGCCTGCAAACCTCGGCGTCTACTTCGCGTTCCTGGACCCCGGGGACGTGACCATGGGGATGAGCCTCGACGGCGGCGGGCACCTCACCCACGGACACAAGGTGTCCATCAGCGGGAAGTATTTCCGCGCCGTCCAGTACGGCGTTCGGGAGAGCGACCACCGGATCGACATGGACCAGGTCGCGGCCCTCGCCCGGGAGCACAAGCCGAAGCTCCTCTGGGCGGGGACGACGGCCTACTCACGCATCCTCGACTACGACCGCTTCGCCGAGATCGCCCGGGAGGTCGGCGCCGTCCTGGTGGCGGACATCGCCCACATCTCCGGCCTGGTGGCCGGCGGCGCCCACCCGAACCCGGTGGGCCGGGCGGAGGTCGTCTCGAGCACCACCCACAAGACCCTCCGGGGCCCCCGGGGCGGGATGATCCTCTGCGACCACAAGCACGCGAAGCGGATCGACAAGGCGGTCTTCCCCGGGCTCCAGGGCGGGCCCCACAACGCGGCCATCGCCGGCCTGGCGGTCGCGGCGAAGCTCGCCGCCACCGATGACTTCAAGGCCTACGCCCAGGCCATCGTCGACAACGCCCGCACCCTGGCGGAGACCCTCCTCGGCAAGGGGATCACCCTGGTGACCGGCGGCACGGACAACCATCTGATCCTCTGCGACCTGCGTCCCCAGGACGTCCCCGGGAAGGTCGCGGCCCAGGCCCTCGATGCCGCCGGGATCGTCTGCAACTACAACTCGGTTCCCTTCGACACGCGGAAGCCCTTCGACCCGAGCGGCATCCGGCTGGGGACCCCGTCCCTGACCAGCCGAGGCATGGGCGCCGCGGAGATGCAGGCCCTCGGCGGTTGGATCGCCGAGGTGATCGCCGACCCGGGGGACACCGCCCGGCAGGCGCGCATCGCCGGGGAGGTCCGGGACCTCTGCGATCAGTTCCCCGCCCCCGGTCTCCTCATCGATCAACCGGACTGACGCCGAACCGACACGCGGCTCCCCCGGGAGGTCCGCCCCTCCCCTGCTAGAGTGGGCCGTGCTCGACGGGCGACGGATCGCGGTGGCGGTGGGGGGCGGCATCGCCGCCTACAAGGCGGTCACCCTCGTCCGAGAGCTGGTCCGGCGCCGGGCCGAGGTCCGGGTGATGATGACGGAATCGGCGACCCGCTTCGTCGGGCCGGTGACCTTCACCGGCGTCACCGGGCAGCCCGCCCTGGTCGACCTCTGGGACCCGGAGTACGCCGGCGAGGCCCACATCCAGCTGGCGACCTGGGCCGAGCTCGTCGTGGTGGCCCCGGCGACGGCCAACCTGATGTCCCGGGTGGCGCACGGCCTGGTCGACGACCTGGTCCTGGCGACCCTCGCGGCCACCCGCGCGCCGGTGCTCTTCGCGCCGGCCATGCACAGCCAGATGTGGGAACGCCCCCCGATGCGCCGGGTGGTGGCGCTCCTCCAGCAAGATGGGGCGCGCTTCGTCGGTCCCGTCGAAGGACCCCTGGCCAGCGGGGAGAAGGGCGTGGGCCGGATGAGCGAGCCCACGGAGATCGCCGAGGCGGTGGCGGCGCTGATGACGCCGGCCACCCCGGCGGACCTGGCCGGGCGGCGCCTGGTGGTGAGCGCCGGGCCGACGGTGGAAGACCTCGACCCGGTGCGGTTCCTCGGCAACCGCTCGAGCGGCAAGATGGGCTTCGCCCTGGCGCGGCGGGCAGCGGCCCGGGGGGCCCGGGTGACCCTGGTCACCGGCCCCGTCGAGCTCGAGACGCCCCCCGGGGTGGCCCGGGTCGACGTGCGGGCCGCCGTCGAGATGCAGGAGGCCGTCCTGCGGGCCGCCGATGGCGCCGACGCGGTGATCATGGCGGCCGCCGTCGCCGACTACCGGCCGGCGGAACGCCAGGACCACAAGATCAAAAAGGGGGACGACGGCGCCCCGATGACCGTCACCCTGGTGCGCAATCCGGACATCTTGGCGGACCTCGGGCAGCGCCGGGGGGAGCGGGAGCGCCCCGTCCTGGTCGGATTCGCCGTCGAGACCCGGGACCTCGTCAGCGCCGCACGGCGGAAGCTCGACGCCAAGGGCTGCGACCTCATCGTGGCGAACGACGCGAGCGAGGGCTTCGCCGGGGACACCACCCGGGTGGTGCTCGTCGACCGACGGGGGGAGGAGACCGTGCCCCCCGGCCTCAAGACCGAGGTCGCCGACCGGATCCTCGACCGGGTGGCGGAGCTCTTCCTGGTCGCCTGAACGCCTCCCCCTCGAGGTGCGGCTCCACTCGGGGCCGCCTCGGACCCGTCGAGGGCGCGTTTTCCAGGTCGGGACGCTGGCCGACGGGCGCGGGATCGGCGACGATGCGACCGGGATGTCGAGCGTGCGACCGGGCCTCGAGCTGGGGGGGCGCTATCGGCTCGTCGAGCTGCTGGACGAGGGCGGGATGAGCGTCATCTGGCGCGGCCAGGCCCTGGACAACGGGGAGCCCGTGGCGGTGAAGATGCTGCACGACGCCCTCCTCGGGGACGACCCCAGCCTGGCCCAGCGCTTCGACCGGGAAGCCCGGGCGTTGTTCGCCCTGCGGCATCCGAATCTCCTCCGGGTGTTCGACTCCGGGGTCGAGCACGGGAAGCCCTACCTGGTCATGGAGCTCCTCACCGGGCGGCCCCTCGACGTCATGCTCGAAGACGGGGCGCCGCCCCCGGAGGTCGCCCTCGACCTCTTCCGTCAGATCGCCGACGGGCTGGCCTTCGCCCACCGCCAGGGCGTCCTGCACCGGGACCTAAAGAGCCAGAACGTCTACATCGTCTCGGACCTCGCCGGCGGCTATCGGGCGAAGCTCCTCGACTTCGGGCTGGCGAAGTTCACCGACCGGGACAAGTGGGGCCCGGAGTCGACGCTCACCGTCGCCGGCACCGTGTTCGGCACCCCGGCCTACATGTCGCCGGAGCAGGCGACCGGCGCCCCCATGGACGCCCGGTCCGACGTCTATTCCCTGGGGGCCATGCTCTTCGAGCTGCTGACCGGGGTCTGGCCGTTCATGGAGGAGGACCGAGCGAGGATGCTGCGCGCCCACCTCACCGAGCCGGTGCCGAAGGTGACCGACGTCCGGCCCGAGCTCTGGGTTTCGGACGCGCTGCAGGTCCTCATCGAACAGGCGATGGCGAAGGCGCCGGACCGACGGCCGCCGGACGCCGGCGCCTTCCTCGATGCCTTCGAAGCGCTTCCCCAGCCTGCGGCGGCCCTCGCCGGTGCACAGCCGGGGGGCGTCCATCGCTCCGAAGGCACCGCGGCCGGGGCGACGCCCGGGTCGGCGGGCAGCAGCGGCGGCGGCCGCCTGGCGCTCCTGCTGGCCATCGCCGTCGGCGTGTTGCTCCTGGGGGGCGGCGCGGCCTTCCTGCTCGCCGGCTGACGACGATCGTTCGAGGAGCCGGAACGCCGTAGACGGCGTCGGATCGGCTTCGCGGCGACCGGAGCGTTACTTTGACCGACCCGACTTAGAGGTCGTCGACGGGGCCCGCCCCTTCCCGGACGACCTCGAGGACGTCGTTCGACAGGTCCAGCACCGTCGACGGCTCGAGGCCGCCGGGACCGCTGTCGAGGAGCACGTCGAGCTGCCGGTAGCGGTCGAGGATCTCGTCCGGATCCGCCAGCGGCTGGTCGTCCCAGGTGGCGGAGGTCGACACGACGGGCCCGCCGAGCTCCGCGAGGAGCGCATGGGGGACGGGATGGTCCGGGACCCGGATGCCGATGGTCTTCCGCTTCTGGACCAGCATGCGGGGCACCTCCCGGGTCGCCTTCAGGATGAAGACGTAGGGACCCGGGGTGAGCCGCTTCATCACCCGGTAGGCGTCCTTTTCCACGATCGCCCAGCGAGCGATGTCGGAGAGATCGGCGCAGAGAAACGCGAGGGGCTGGTCCCGGTCCATGCGCTTCATCGCGTAGACCCGGTCCACCGCCTTCCGCTGGGTGGCGTCGACCCCCAGGGCGTACATCGTGTCCGTGGGATAGGCGACGACGCCGCCCTTTCGCAGCTCGTCGACCGCCATGCGGATCTTCCGCAGGGGCGGGTTGTCCGGGTGGACCGTCAGCCGCTGGGTCACGACGCCGACCGGGCGTGGATGAGCCGCTTCTCGGCGCCGTCCTCGAAGAGGATCCGAACCGAGCCGCCGGGCCCGTCGACCTCTTCCACCCGCCCGACGCCGAACTTCGGGTGGATGAGCCAGGCCCCTGCCTCGTAGGTCTGGAAGCGGTCGTAGGCCGGCGCGCCGAGGCGGGCCCGTTCCACCTCCGCCGGGTCGAGCTGGGGCTTCGCCGGGGCGCGGGATCTTCGGGCGCCGGTGCCGACCTTGCGGGCGGTACGGCGCCGCGGCTTGTCGTCGCTGGCCTCTGCCTTCGGCGGCTCCGGCGCGGCGGTTCGGGCGAGGCGGCTCACCCGGCGGCGGGCGGCGGCGAGGACCGCCGGGTCGGGCACGCAGACCATGACCTCCTCGACCACCGGGGCCCGACCCTCCCGAAAGCATTCGTCTTCGTAGCGGTGGGCGGCCTCGACCAGGAGCACGGCCCGGTCCACCGCCTCGAGGGCGCCCGGGCCCTCCCCGAGGAGGGGGAAGGCGACCTTGTCCACAGAGCGTTCCGCGACGTAGCGGAGCACGGCGTCGACGGCGGACCGAAGCCGGTCCGCATCGGGGGCGGGCTGGCGCTCGGTCCCGGGCTCCGGGGGGCGGGTGCCGACCCAGGCGAGGAAATCGCAGTGGAGCTTCCCGGGATGCACCCGAGCCACCTGACCCAGAGGCGGCTCGTCATCGTCGGCCCCGGGCACCGCCGGCCGCTGGGCGTCGAGGGCCTCCTGGAGCCCGGGGACGCTCCCCCAGGCGAAGGCGAGGTCGCGGTCGACGCCGGGCCCCTTCCAGAGCCGGAGGTCGGCCGCGCCGTCGTGCACGATGGCACCGACGCGGTGGGAGGTGGGAAGCTCGACGGCGAAACCTTTGACCAGAATGACGTCCACGGGCGCAGCATAGAGAACGTTCCGGAGGGTTCCCACCGTTGCCGTCGGCGCGACGGTCGTGGACGCGATGGTCGTCCGCGGCGCGATGGTTGCTGACAGGGGCAGGGCTTTCCCACACACTGCGCGTCGCCCATGTCCGAGAACGCTGCCGACCCTCGCCCCTTCTTGGTGCTGACCGTGCTGCTCGACGGCTCCGCCCGCCCCGCGGCCGTCACCCGGAGCCACGCGGACGCGATGGAACGGGCGTATACGGCCATCGGAGATCGGGGGGTCGCCGGGGTCGACATCATCGAGCTGCCGCTCCCCCCGCCGACCTTCAGCGCCCTGCGGAAGTACCTGCAGGCGCCGGAAGACCAGGTCGGCTTCTACGACCTGTTCCCCCTCTCGGCCAGCCTGGACCCCCAGCTCCGGGTGGTCGCCGGGCAGTTCCTCGCCGCCGAGGCCCTCTGGACCCTCGAAGATCAGGGCCAGCTCGGAGGCGTCCCGGTCAACGTCAAGCTCGACATCCCGAACGGCTGGGAGAAGGACCCGAAGGCGATCCACGCCAAGCTGCTCGAAGCGGGCGCCCTCGAGCTGTCCCCAGAGGGCATCGAGACCTTCAAAACGGTCAAGTCCGCCTGGGACGCCGCGGGCCGCGCCAGCGCGGGCGCTAGTTGATCGCGAAGGGCACTTCGAGGGCGAAGCGGGCGATCGTGGCGTCGAAGCGTTCCCCGGATTCCGAGACCATCTCGTAGCTGCCGTGCATCGTGCCGTAGGCGGTGGAGAGGACCGCGCCGCTGGTGTATTCGAAGGCCTGTCCCGGCCGAAGCACCGGCTGGACCCCGACGACCCCGGGCCCCTGGACTTCTTCGACGCGGCCGTCGCCGTGCTCGATCTTCCAGTGTCGGGACCGGAGCTGGACGGTCTGCTCCGAATCGTTGTGGATCCGCACCGTGTAGGCGAAGGCGTAGCGTCCCGCTTGGGGGGTCGACTGGGTGGCGAGGTGGCGGCTTTCGACCACTACCCGGACCCCTTGGGTGATGGCTTCGGAGGCGTTGTTCGGTCGCGTGGGCACGGCGGCTCGGGCCGGAGGGAACGGGGCTGGCTCACCCAGAGGGACGAGCCGTCGGCGAAGCGCCAGAGGACGTCCCGGTCGGCGGGGGAAGCATAGTCGATTCCCACCCGGGGGCCGACCCGGACCGTCCGTGGCGGCGGCCCCTTCCGAAGCTCGAGGCCGCCGGGGACGAGCAGCGAGTCGCCGCTCTGGGCCAGGGTCACCCCGAGGGCCTGGCTGACCTTCCCCGGGCCGGCGAGGGAGCTCGGCCCCGTCCGCCCCCCGCGGCGTCGAACGATCTGGGGGACGCCCCGGAGGGGCTCCGCCGCGCGGATGAGCACCGCGCCCGCCTTCGAGGTCCCCTTCGCCGCCGCGGTCACGTTGAGGAGCCGGTGGAGCCCATAGACCAGATAGATGTAGGCGTGGCCTGGGTCCCCCCACATCGGACCGTTTCGGGGCGTGCGGCCCATCCGGGCATGACTGGCGGTGTCTTCGGGACCGCCGTAGGCCTCGACCTCGGTGATCCGAAGGGCGACCTCCCCGTGCTGGAGAACACAGCCCAAAAGTCGCCGGGC
>DAPKRP010000543.1:0-3756 GCA_031800515.1 Polyangiaceae bacterium LLY-WYZ-14_1
CTGCCCGGAAGTTCGGTCCGGGAACCCGACGAGGACCGGCGCACAACCCGGTTCGAGTCGCCTAGCGGTCCGAGCCGCGGGGCCCCATGTCCCCGCCGGGGAGCAGGTCGAAGAGCGCCCGGCTCACGCGCCGTCCCGTCCAGGCGAGCCGCTCGTCCGTCGGTTTCTCCAGGGCGATGAGGACCCGATCCCCAGGACCCTCCCAGCGGGACGCGATGGCGTCGGAAGCGGAGCTCGGAAGGTATTCCCCGTGGGGCCAGACCCGGACGGGCTGCCGAAACCGTCGTTCGTAGACCAGGCCGTCAAAGCGCAGGGTGTCCGGCAGGCGGCCCGCGGGAAGGTCCATCGCTTCCTTCAAGAGGGCCAGGTCATCGGCCTTAAGGTCGAACTGGGCGAGGGCGTCCGCCTCCGGATTCGCCGTCGTGACGTGAATCCGGAAGAGCACGTCGGATTCCCCGCCCACGACCTCGAGCGTCCCCGCGACCCACAGCTCGTGGAGGTCATAGAGCAGCACGTCCCCCAGCCGCAGTCCCCTGGGCTCTTCGGAGGCTCCCCAGGCGGAGGGCTGAGCCCCGGGCCGGTGGGGTGCCGGGCGGCTCGGCCCCCCGGCGCCGCCGAGCGTGACGACCCCGGGTCGGGGCTCGAGGGAGGGCCGCCGGGGGCCCTGACCATCGACGGGTCCATCCCCGCGGGCGTCGCCGGCCGGGGCCGGCCGGCCGCCGTCTTCCGCCTCGTCCTCCCGGGGGCGGAGGGCGCGGAGGGCGAACGCGCTCAGCGCGACGAGGCTCGCCCCGATGGCCAGCTCGATCACACCCCGAGCTCCCTGGCATCGGGACCGCGCTCCGGCTCCGGTGCCGCCCGCAGGACCTCGCGATGGAGGGCGGCCGCCGTCGCCGCCGGATCCGGGCTGCGCGCGAGCGCCGAGATGACGGCCACCAGGGGAGCGCCGGCCCGGGCGGCCGCTGCGGCGGTCTCGAGCGTCAGGCCGCCGATCGCGACCACGGGAACCGGGCTTTCGGCGCAGGCCCGGGCCAGTCCCGGGAGGCCGACCACCGGGTCCGCCTGCGCCTTGCTCCCCGTCGGGAAGACGGGCCCGAACCCGACCAGATCGGCGCCTTCGTCGACCGCCCTGGCGAGCTGGGGCAGGTCGTGGGTCGATACGCCGACCGGCCGGTCCTCACCCAGCAGCCGCCGGGCGGCCTCTACCGGGAGGTCGTCCTGTCCGAGATGGAGGCCATCCGCGGACACCAGGCAGGCCAGGTCGAGGTGGTCGTTGACGACGAAGGGGACGCCGGCCCGGCGACATCGCTCGGCGAGACGTTCCGCCAGGGAAAGGAGGGTCCGGCGAGGGCCGGTCTTCGCCCGGAGCTGAAGGACCGCGCAGCCGCCGGACAGGATGGCGTCGGCCAGGGCTTCCGGGTCCCGGCCTCCGCAGCGCTCCGGGTCGACGATGGCGTAGAGCCCCCGCCAGCGGGGGCGCGCGCTGGAGCCGGCTCGCGCCATGAGCCCAGCATGGACCCACGACGGGTCTCGGGGTACCCGAAGAATCGGCGGCTTCCGTCGTTCCCCCCCCGCGTGGCGACTCGGGTGGTCTTGGTCGGCCGGTTCACCCCGGACCGGCGGTCGGAGATGGCAGCGGCGGTCAACCGCGGTGGCGGCGAGCCGCAGGGCTTTCTGTCCCCGGGGGAGGTGGACCTCGGAGCCCTCGGGCAGCTCCGGCCGAACGTCGTCTTCCTGGACGGGGCGGAGCCCGTCGAGGCGGCGGGGTTCGTCGCCCAGCTCCGCGGGGACGTCGCCCTCCACTCCGTACCGGTGGTCTGGGTCGCGTCCAGCGCCGCGGACGGCGCCTTCGTCGCCGGCCACGCCGCCGGCGCCGATGACGCCGTCGTCCTCGGAGACGACGCGGCGGTCACGCGTCGGGTCGCCGTGCTCTCCGAGGTGGACCCCGCGTTCCGCCCGGAGCTCACCCAGGGGGCCGCCGTGGTCGCCCACGCCGATCTCGACCGGCGGCGGATCCTGGGCCGCACCCTCCGGGCGGCGGGCTTCGACCCCGCCTTCGCCGCCGATGCCGGGGAGCTCGCCGCCGCGGTGAGGGGGCGGGACGCCGTCCTCGTGGTGGCCTCCGAGTCCCTGCCGGGGGGAGGAGGCCTCGCCGCCTGTCGCGATGCGGCGGTGCGGGTCCCCATCGTCCTCCTGGCCCCATCGGCGGCTCGGCGGGCCATCGAGTCCGGGGCCCGGGAGGCCGGCCTGACCGTTCGGGTCGCCCCGGAGGACAGCCCGGCGGCGGACCTCCTGTTCCTGGCCAACGACCTCCTGCGCCCGGACGTCCGAAATCTACGGAGCTCCGCCCGCCACCTCCACGCGACGGTCTGCCTCTACCGCCCCGCCGGGGAGCTCCATGGCGCCTGGGGGTTGACCTACAACTTGAGCCGGGAAGGCCTGTACCTTCGGACCCTGGATGCGCCGAAGGCGGCCAGCGAGGTCTGGCTGGAGCTTCGGCCTCCCGGGGACCGGGCCGCCATCCATCTCCGGGGGGAGGTCGTCTGGGCCCGGCCTCCCCAGCTCGGCGCCGCGTCGGCCCCGCCGGGCTTCGCCGTTCGCCTCGACCCCGCGTCCTGCCCCGTCCAGGACCTCGAAGCCTACGGTCAGGCCTACGAGCGCCTGGCCGTCGCCGCGACCTGATCGGGGCCACCCGGGGGCGACGGGCGGCTGCTACCGTCCCCGACCCGTGTCCCGGACCGGCCGTCGCATCGTCCTCTCCCTGGTGGTGTCCTCGGGCTTGCTCTGGGCCGCCCTGGGCCTCCTCCGCTGGTCGACCTTTCACAACGAGACCTTCGACCTGGCCTTTTACGTCCGGATGGCCTGGGGGCTCGCCCGCTTCGAGTTCTGGGATCCCATCGTCGGCGCCCACGTCTTCGGGCTGCACCTGTCGCCGGTGCTCGTTCTCCTGGGGGTGTTCGGCTACTGGCCCGGAGCGCTCCCGCCCGTGCTCATCCTGGTCCAGGCGTTCTGCCTGGCCGCGGCGGCCCTGCCCCTGGCGCGATTCGCGGCCAGACGCCTCGGGGACCCGGGGGCGGTGGCGGTGGCGGCCGCCTGGTGGCTCCACCCGACCCCGGGCCACGTCGGCTCCTTCGAGGTCCACCCCGGGACGATGGCGGTGCTGCCCCTGGCCTGGGCGGTGGACGCCGTCGACCGGGGATGCGCCCGGGAGCTCGTGCTGGCAAGCGTCGGCGTGCTGCTCTGCCGAGAGGACCTCGGGCTCGTCCTCGCCGCCATCTGCACCGTCGCCGCGGTCCGCCGGCCCGAGCTGCGTTTCACCGCCGTCCTCGTCGGGGCCGCCGCCCTGGGCTGGGTGGCGTTCTTCGCCTTGGTGCTGCTGCCGGAGCTCGGGCCGCCGGTCGGGTCGATGCAGCTCCACTTCGGGGACTGGGGGGACAGCCTCGGCGAGGTGCTCCACCATCTCTGGACGCACCCGGAGGACCTGATCGCCCACCTCGGAGCGCCCCGGCGGCTCTTCTACCCCGCGGCCCTGCTGGCCCCCCTGGCTTTCCTGCCCCTCCTCCGACCCTGGTGGCTCCTGGCGGCGGCGCCGCCCCTCGGGATCAACCTGCTGTCGAGCTTTCCAACCACCCTCGACCTGGACGTGCACTATCTGGTGCCCGCCCTCCCCGGGCTGTTCGCCGCCGCCGTCGAAGGGGCCGGGGCGCTGGCCCGGGCCGGGGCCGGCCGCTTCGGCGCCGTGATCGTCTGGGTGGC
>DAPKRP010000544.1:0-15618 GCA_031800515.1 Polyangiaceae bacterium LLY-WYZ-14_1
CCGACCGCGCCGGTGGCACCTGCCGCCGAGGCGTCGACCAGGTCCACCACCACCAAACCGAAGGCCCCGGAGCGCAGCAGGAGCTCGGCGGCCCGGAGGGCGGATGTGGTGCCGCCGAGTCGCCCCCGGGGGGTCCGCCCATCCCGCCGGGTCGTCTTCCCCGTCGACGGGGCGGCGCCGCGGGGCTGGTCCGGCACGCGAACCACCACCAGCCGATCGAGGTCGACCCCGGCATCGGCGAGGTCCGGGGGGTAGAGCGCTCCGACCGCGGCCCGTTCGACCCAGGCCACGGGCTCCCCCCGGCGCTGGGCGTGGACCACCAGGGAGACGGCCCCCGTGGTGCGGGCCCCTGGGGGGCGGGCTTCTGCGCCGAGACCGGAAGGGGCGCCGGAGAGCTCCAGGACCCGGCCGTCGGGGACCCAATCCCCAAGATCGAGGGGCAGAGGGTCGAGGGGCGCGAGGTCGTGGGAGGTCGTCTCCGTAGGCGCAGCACGCTGCCCGGAGGATGTCGCTTGCGCGATCCCCTGGGCGGCGCTCAGATCCGAGGCGGCACTCCCGTCGACCACCCCCCGAAGATACTGAACGCACGTTTAGTGTCAAGCCGGGAGGCGATGTCTCTTGACCCTCGCCCGGCTCCGGCAGTAGGCCGCGTCCCTGCCTGCAACGAGGGCGAGAGGAGACGTCGGTGTCGTTCTTCGACGAGAAAGTGCTCTGGGGGGTCGAGATCTGGCGGCTGGTGGCCGCCACCCTCCTGATCTTCGGCGGGCTCACCCTGCGCCGGGTCATCGTCGGGGTCTTCCGAGGGGCCCTCTCCAAGACCGCCGAGCGGACGAAGGCGGAATGGGACGACGAGCTCGTCGAGTTCCTGCCCGCTCCCCTCAGCGTGATGGCCCAGGTCGGGCTCTGGTTCGTCGCCGCCCAGGTCCTGGCCCTGCCCCAGGAGCCGGTCGCCCTCGAGACCTACGTGCTCCAGGGGCTCGAGGTCGCCTTCTGGGTGGCGGCGATCTGGCTCGCCTTCCGGCTGGTCGACGTGCTCGCCGCCAGCATGTCCCGGGCGGCGGACCGCACCTCGTCGAAGCTCGACGATCAGCTCATCCCCCTGATCCGGCGGACCCTGAAGCTGGTCATCGCGGTCACCGCCGGGGTGATGATCGTCCAGAACCTCGGCTACAGCGTCACCAGCCTGGTCGCCTCCCTGGGCGTCGGCGGCCTGGCTCTCGCCCTGGCGGCCAAGGACACGGTGGCGAACCTGTTCGGCTCGCTGGTGATCTTCACGGATCGACCCTTCCAGATCGGCGACTGGATCCAGTTCGGCGACGTCGAGGGCACGGTCGAAGAGGTCGGCTTCCGCACCACGGTGGTGCGCCGCTTCGACAAGGCGTCGGTCATGGTGCCGAACGCGACCTTCTCCTCGGAGGCGATCACCAACTTCTCCCGCCGGAACGTCCGCCGGATCGTCCTGAACGTCGGGGTCTCCTACGCGACCACGGGGGCCCAGATGCAGGAGCTGCTCCGGCGGATCCGGGCCCTGGTCACCAGCCACCCGGAGATCGACCAGGGCTTTCATTTCGTCCACTTCGTCGGCTTCGGCGATTCGAGCCTGGACGTGCAGGTCTACTGCTTCACCCGGTCGGCGGTCTGGACCGAGTTCCTCGCCGCCCAGGAAGACCTGATGCTCCAGGTGATGGGCATCGTGGAAGAGCTCGGCCTCGAGTTCGCCTTCCCGAGCCGGACCGTCTACCTCCGGCGGGACGACCCGGAACCGCCCCTCGGGCCCGGGGTGTCTACCGGCGACGCCGGCGCCAGCGCCAGCTGAAGGCGAGCCCGGCGACCGCCAGGAAGGGAAGGGCCACGGGCGCGTGCCGCGGCGTCCCGCCGGCCCCGATCCGGCAGCCGCCCCCGCCCCCGTCCTCCAACGGCGGCATCGCTCCCGCATCCGGGAAGGTCCCCGGGATGGGGTTCGCCGGGCCAGCGTCGATGAGGCCTGGATCCGGGCAGTAGGCTTCGTCCCGATCCAGATCGACGCAGAAGTCGATGAGCCAGTCGGGGCAGATCTGCCCCGCCTCGGAGGCCTCCGGGCAGGCGGCGGGATCCGCCTCGTCGGCAAAGACCGTCTCGAAGGTGGCCCCGCCGTCCGTCGACCGGGCCAGGCCGAAGCCCTGGAAGTCGACCCGTCCGCAGACGTAGACCGCCCCGTCGTGGACCTCCACGCAGAGGGCGTCGAGGTCCGGGTCGACGGGCTCGAAGGTGCGGCCCGCGTCCGTCGACCGTTGCAGGCCTCCGTCGAGCCCCGTCGCCCAGACCGTGTCGCCATCCGGGTCGACGGCGATGCCGCTCAGGCTGGTCATCTCGAGCACCGTCTCCCAGGTCCGCCCTCCGTCGTCGCTCCGACGGAGCTCGTCCGGGGCGTCGAAGGCGGTCACGTGGAGAAAGACGATCTCCGGGTCGATGGGGCTCACCGCCAACACCCGGACCGCCCGACTGGCCTCGCTCAAGGCGATGTCCGTCGCCTCGTCGTCTGGAAAGGTTCGGCCTCCATCGTCGGAGCGGTAGACGATCCCGGTCCTCGGTCGATCCCGGGTCGGGGCGACGCCGCCGCTCAGATAGGCCCGAGACGGATCCGAGGGGGCGAAGCGCAATCGCTCGTAGAGCACGGGCCGGCCCTCCTGCTCCGTCGGGGCCCAGGTGCGCCCGCCATCCTCCGACTCCCAGAGCCGATTGACCCCGACGCCGTTGGATTCGACGGCCAGGATGCGCGCGAGATCCCCCGGGTCCTGGACGACGTCGGCGATGAAGGTCCCTTCGAGCTCGGAAGACGGGAAGGACCAGGAGCAGCCGGAGGCCTCTCCCCGGGAGAGTCCGGCGAAGAGGGCCGCAAGCGTCGTTCCGTCGGCGGTCACGAGGAAGGGTGGGTCCTCGCCGACACCCCACGCGGCCGCCTGGGGGCACACCCACCGCCACCGCTCCCCACCGTCATCGCTCAGGACGAGCCCGTAGCTGGTCTGGAGCGTCAGCCGGTCCGGGTCCGTCGGATGGAAGACGACGGACCGGGTGCGTGGGGGGCCGCCGTGGGCCCGGGCGCTGCCCGTGGGCCCACCGAGCACCGCCCCGGCGAGGACGACCAGGGCCGTCATGCCGACGCTCCAGCGGGAGGGGGGGCGCACGCCCGTCGAAGGACGGGAGGGTGGAACCGGCACGGACCAAGTCATGGCGACAACGTGGGGCGAACCTCGAGCGGGGTCCCGACGGGCCCCGGTCGAGTATGAGCTTTGTCACGGCGATCCGCCTGGCGCCTGGCCCCGCGCGCCATTTGGCCGCACCCCGGAGCACAGGGTTGACGGTGCGGCCCCCCAGATCGACAGGTTCCGCCCGAGCGCGCTCCCCGGCCATTCCTGGCCCCGCTGCCCTCGCCCACTCCGAGGAAGGTTTCTCTCGATGCGTCTCTTGGCTCTACTTCTCCGTTCCGGCTGGCTGCTCCCGCTGGCCCTCACCGTCGTCGCCGCCGGCTGCGGCGACGACGCCGGGTCGCCCGGGGGTGACGACGACGACGACGACATGTCCATGGTCGGCGACGACGACGACGACACGGGCAACCCCGCGGGCGGTGCGCAGCTCGGCGACGGGTCGCCGGACAGCATGGTGCTCACCACCATCTGGTCCTCCCCCACCCCCCGGGAGGCGACGGATCTCGACTTCGATCCCCAGACCGGTCAGCTCTGGGCGACCCTTCGGGAATACTTCGACTCGAACCTGAGCTGCACCCAGGCCAACCGGGCCCCCGACCTCCGGAATCCCGGGTGCGCCCAGCTCTGGGGCTCCACCGTCGCCATCACCGACCCCGGCGGTGACGAGCCCGTCGGCGAGTGGATGCAGGACACCAACGCCTGGCACTTCATGAGGCGTCCCAGCGCCATCGCCTTCGGCATCCCGGACCAGCGTTCCGCAGCGACCCCCGAGGTCTCCACCTGGTTCGCAACCTGCCACGAATGGAACACGGGCAACTTCGACGACGACCCGACGGACTTCATCGGTCCGACCCACTGGACCTCGGACCCGGTCGTCTATCCGGATTGGGCGGTGACGAGCGACCCGGAGGCGAATGGGTCCCACCTGGACATGCTCCACGCGTCGCCCTTCTGCGTGGGCATCGCCCACGAGCGGGACGCGATCTACTGGGTCTTCAACGGCAACGTCGGCTCCATCGACATGTACGACTTCGCCGATCCCCACCCGGACCGCACCATCGGCGGTGCCGACCACTCCGACGGGACCATCTACCGCTATGCCCAGGGCGAGTTCATGTGGGAGCCGAACGTCATGAGCCACGTCGACTTCGGCCCGGAAGCGCGCTGGCTCTACATCGCCGACTCGGGCAACGGCCGGGTCGCGCGCCTCGACATCACCTCCGGGACCGAGGGCGCCCGTTTCGCCCCGGCCTACGACCAGCTCCGCATCTCGAACTTCGTCGACGGGGCGGTGGTCGAGACGGTGGTTCCGCCGGGCACCCTCGACACCCCGAGCGGCCTCGATGTCGCTGATGGCGAGCTCTTCGTCACGGACAACGCCACCAGCATCATCTACGCCTTCAGCCTGGAGGGAGAGCTGCTCAACCAGTTCGACACGGGCCTGCCGACGGATAGCCTGGGCGGTCTGGTCGTCGGGCCGGACGACAAGGTCTACCTGGTCAACCGGCTGACCGCCGACATCTACCGCCTGGATCCGGCGAACTGACCGGCGGCCCAGCCGGGCCGTTGCCGCCTGGCGCGACCCTCGGGACGAGCGTCCCCGTGGCGTAGCGCCAAGCCGATGGGGCCATGGGGCCCACGAATTACCCATGGCGCGCTGCCCTCGCCGAGGAAGCCTAGGCGGGTGGGTAGCCAGGCAGCCGAAGGAAGAAGGCGGGCGGCGTCATGCCTGGTGTGCGCGACGCTGCTCAGCCTGGTGTCGCCGGGGGCACTCGGGAGACTCGGGGACCATCGATACGCGACGCTGGTCCTCGAGCACGGTGGCCGACAACCTCGCCCGGACGGCCGGTGAGAACGTCGTCGCCGCAGGGGTGCACGCGCTCTTCGGCGACGACTGGGCGATGCCCCCGCCGCTCGCGCTGTTCGAGCGCGGGGTCTTCGACCTCGAGTTCTCGCCGGCGGGGGATGTCTGCCTACGGCACGCCTGGGTGCTCCGGGCCCCCGGTGGTGACAACCGCCTCGAGGCCGCCACCCGGTTCGAGGCACGCGCCGAAGACCGCGCCCTCGTCGCCCCGGGGATCGTGTGCACGCCTTCGTGACCCCGAAGGGCTCATTCGAGCAGCAGGATCTGCGGGGCCAACGTCCCGCCCTCCTGCGTGTCGTAGACGAGCAAGCGGGGCGCGCCTGTGCTCGTGTCGACGGCATGGTCCCCGCCGGAGCCGCCGGCGACGAGCCGCCCCAGGTAGCGGGCCGGGATCCCGGCGCCCCGGTCTTCGAGGACGTGGGTACCTCGGAACCATAGGGGACCCGACTCGTTATAGAAGAGGACGTAGGTGCGCTCCCCGGAGCGCACGACCTCCAAGCCGTTGATCTCCGGGATGCCTACGTCCGTGTCGACGATCACGTCGGGGACGGCCATATCGTCGGACAGGTCCGCTCGGGGGATCCGGAACAGGCGCGCCCCGCTGAACAGGGAGTTGTCTGCGACGTAGACGAGCTCGTCGGTCACGGCGAACGCGTCCCCGCGACCGAAGGACCGGAGATCCCCGGTCAGCTCGACGGGGGCGCCGCCCCCGATCGGAACGGATAGGATCGAAAACGGCCCGCCTTGGGCCAGGACGAGGAGGGCCGAGCCGTCGGGCTCGGCGACCAGGTCGGTGAGCTCGAGGTCGCCGTAGCCGGGGCTCGTACCGTCCCAGGGGGCCGGGCTCCACGGGTCGCTGACCCCATCCCAGAGCTGGAAGACGGCGTTGGGGCGGGACTCCGTGAAGAAGCCGAGGCTGTACAGGGCTCCCCCGACGCCCGTCCCGTCGACTCCGGCATTCCCGTTGTCGACCCCGTCCGGGACCTCCGTCCGCTCCGTCGCGCGACCCTCCGTCAGCTCGATCTCGAGGACCCGGCCCGCCGCGCCGACGAAGGCGGTGAGGCTCCCCCCGCCGGCGGGGAGGGCCGGGATGGCGCTGGCCGCGACCCAGTTCACACCGCCGACGATGAACCGGCCGCCGTCGTCCCGGGCCGGAAGTCGGATCGGGATCGCGTTGCTCGGACCGTCCCCGAAGGGACCATCGTAGTCGGTCTCGGTGATGGTGAGCTGGCGGGTCGTCTCGCCCTCGTCGATCCCGATGCAGACCGTCTCGCCGGGTTGGGTGACGACGCCGGTGGCCTCGACCCCGCTCGTTCGACAGGTCAGCAGCTGCTGGGTGGCGGGCCGGACCACCCCGACCTCGTCCTCACCGTCCGCTTCGATCGTGAAGGAGCCCGTCGTGGTGGTGTATCGGTACCAGGCGATCCGACTGGGGCTCGTGAAGGAGCTGCAGCCGTGGGCCTGATAGCTGGTGGTGATGAGCTCCGGGGAGACCTCGTTCACCCCCGGGGACAACGGCAGGCCCGTCCCGCACGCCTGCCCGGGTTGGACCATGTCGATCTCCCGAATGGTGACGTCGACCGCAGGAAACGGGATGGAGCCAGGCCGGGCGAGCCACAGATGATAGGTGCCGGTCTCCCCGATCAGCCCCTCGAAGGGGTCCGGCGATAGGCCGCATCCCACGGAACGTCGGTCGGGGACCGTCGGATCGCAGCCGCTCGCCAGGATCTCCCAATACAGTGCCCCGGCGGAGACCACCTCGACCTGGAGCATGGTGTCCGGATCCGTCTTTTGGAACTCGATGACGGCGTCCACCGCATGCGCGTCCCCGACCTGGACGTTGTTGACGCAGCTCAACGCGCCGCTTCCAAGCCCGAAGGACCGGTCCATGTCGAAGCCCTGCACGGTGGCGGCCCCGAGGGACCAGCGGTCCGCCCCCTCTGGCGTGGTCTCGTGGCTGGAGCTCGAGGTGTCCAGGGGGTCGATGCAGGACTCCCCCTCGGTGACCTCGCCCTCGCCGATCTCTCGGAAGCTGACCGTCGCCCCAGGGAAGTCCAGGGCGCTGAAACCACTCGCGACGAACACGAAGTAGGTCCCCGGGCCGACGTCCAGGACCTGAACCCGATCGCCCAGGGGCGGGACGCAGAGCACCTGTTCTTGATCGAGACGCCGGGAGGCCGGGGCGCAGGTCTCTCCGGCGACCACCTCCAGCGCCAGACCCGTGGTCGCCGGAGAAGCAAAGGAGATCTCGAGCGCCCGCCCTCCCTCGGCGAGGGTGTCGGTCGTCTTCACGTATTCGAAGACCACGTCGGGCCCGACCGCCCCCGTCGCCGTGGAGCAGGTCGCTGCTCCCCCGTCCGCGGACAAGATGTCCCCCTCGCCGTCGTCGCTGGGGGGGATCTCGAAGACGACGGCGTCCCCGTCGACGCTGCCGTCGGCCATGATGAGCCGCTCGTCGCAGTTCTCGCCGGCGGGGGCGCGCACCGAGAAGTCGAGCACGCCGTCCCCGGTCGAGGGCTCGTCGGCGACCAGCGTGTTGCCGAGCCGGTCCCGAGCGTCGCGCAGGTCCAGCCGGTAGCTCTCCCGGAAGGGCAGGGTGGTGCCCTCCGGAAGGGGAAGGGTGAGCACCAGGGCTTCTTCCGAATAGCTGCCGACGAGGGGGATCGGGTCCCCGGTCTCCGGGACGAGCTCGAAGTCGACCACCGACGTGTCCATCACCTCGGAGAAGATCACCGTGATCTCGGCCAGGTTCGGGTCGACGTCGGTCTGACCCTCCCGCGGGGTCGTGTTCTGGACGAAGGGATCGAAGAGGTCGGGGCCCGTCGTGAAGTCGAGGCGGGCGTCCCCGTCCAGGTCCGGAGCGACGGGGTTGCCGCCTTGGTCCGCCAGTCCGGAAAGATCGAGGGAGACCTCCGCCTCGTAGGGCAGGTTCGTGGTCTCCACGACCACGAAGCTCCGGCCATCGTCGTTCCAATCGAGCTCGACGGGCCGCCCGGGGTCGTCTCCGACGATCAGGTCGGCCCGGTTCAGGCTGGTGTCCATCGGCTCGTCGAAGGTGACTTCGATCGCCTCGAGGGTGTCCGGGTCGACGTCGACCTGCCCCTCCCGGGGGACGCTGCGGACCACCCGAGGCGGCGCCTCGTCGGGGCCCGTGGTGAAGCTGAAGACGAAAGGCTCGAGGCTGCCGGAGCCGTCCGCGGCGCGGAGCTCGGCCACGGTGACCTGGAAACGCGTCTCCGCGGGAAGCTCGTCCTCCAGGGTGAACAGCGCCCGGGTATCCATCCCGCTCCACTCCGCGCCGACGGCGGGAAGGGACAGGGGCATGTCCTCGTCGTTCGGCCCGGCCAGGGTCAGGCGTCCGCCGGTCGTGGCCATCGCCTCGGAGAAATTGATCTCGATCGTGGTCCGGACGTCGACTCCGGTTTCCCCATCCGCCGGCACCGTCGACTGCACCGACGGCGGTCGGTCCGGGATCTCGCCGGGACCACCCCCGCCGCCCCCGCAGCCGGTCGTGGCGACCGTCGCCAGCAGCGCCCAGAGCGGTACGCCGGCAAGGGAAACCAACGAATGACAGGACGCTCGTCCCCCCTGCGTCGTCGGGCGACGGCTCCTTCTCGGCGCGTATTCCATTCTATTTCCCTTCCTTCCGGTCGACCGCAGTCGACCCGGGGCCTCGACTCCCCGGCGTCGCTAGCCCGGCCCCATCGGCAAGCCGGTAAGCTACCCCAGCGCCCCAACGTGCCGACGACCGATGAATCCCGTCAAGCCTTTCGGGAGCGCGTGCGCCGTCCCCCGGAGCCGTCGATGCCGAGTCACCGGTGACAAATCCCATTCGATGGCCCTGGTCCGACCTCGCCCAGGGGCGCCTTCGGGAGGACCTGCCCCGGGATCTACTCGCCGGGGTGGTGGTGGCCTTCCTCGCCGTCCCCCAGGGCGTCGCCTACGCGGTCATCGCCGGGCTCCCGCCGGCGGCTGGGCTCTACGCGGCGGCAGCGCCGGCGATCGTCGGCGCCCTGTTCCGGAGCAGCCGCCAGGTCATCACGGGGCCAACGAACGCCCTCAGCCTGCTGGTAGGCACCGCCGTCGGCCAGGTCGCCGCGGCCACCGGCGCGGAGCCCGCCGTCATCGGCGTCACCCTCGCGGCGGCGGTCGGCGCGGTTCAGGTCCTGGCCGGCGTGCTCCGACTCGGCGCCGTGGTGGACTACGTCTCGAGCGCCGTGGTGCTCGGGTACGTGACCGGCGCGGGCATCCTCATCGGGATCGGGCAGCTCCACGAGCTCACCGGGACCGCTCCTTCGGCGGGCCGGAGCCTCGACCGGCTCTTCGCCTGGGCCCTGGACCTTCCGCGGGCGGACCTGGCCTCGGTGGCCCTCGGGCTCGGGAGCGTGCTGGCCCTTCTCGGGCTGCGGCGTCTCGACCGGCGCATCCCCGGTCCCCTCGTCGTCATGGTGGTCGCCATCGCCGCCGAGGGAGCGCTCGGCCTGGGCCGGCGGGGGATGCGGGTCATCGCCGACCTGGCCCCCGTGCCGAGCGGTCTGCCGCCGACGAGCTCCCCGGACCCCGGGTTGCTCCCCGCCCTGCTCCCGGTCGCCGCGGCCTGCACCGTCCTGTCCCTGGTCGAGTCCAGCGCCGTCGCCCGATCCCTGGCCCTCGCCTCGGGTCAGCGCCTGCAGATGTCCTGGGAGTTCATCGGCCAAGGCCTCGCCAACCTCGTCGCCGGCCTGACCTCCGGCTACCCGACGAGCGGCAGTCTCGTCCGCTCCACCCTGAACCAGCAGGCGGGGGCCCGGACCCGGCTGGCGGGGGTGGCCACTGGGGTCGCGATGCTGGTGGTCCTCCTGGCCCTCGGACCGGTGGTCAGCCGGACGCCGCTTCCCGTGCTCGCCGGGCTCTTGGTGGTCGTCGCCGCCGACCTGGTCAGCCCGGCCCGCATCCGCCGCGTACTCCGGTCGGGGCGGACCGACGCCTGGGCGTTTCTCACCACCCTGGCGGGCACCATGCTCTTCCCTCTGGACCAGGCGATCTACCTCGGTGTCGGGATCAGCCTGGCCCTGTTTCTACGGCGGGCCCGGCTCCTCGTCGTGCGGGAGCTGGTCGTCGATGCCCATGGCCATCTGACCGAGGTCGGGCTCGGGGCGCCCCGGCCGGAGACGGAGCGCTGCGACTTCATCCGCCTGATCCAGCTCGAGGGGCCGCTCTTCTTCGGCTCCGCGGGGGAGCTTCTGGGCGCCCTGGACGAGGCCGCTGGCGACCAGCGGGTCCGGGCGATCGTCGTTCGGCTCAAGCGCACCCAGGGGTTCGACGTGACGATCGCGAACGCCTTCGAGGCCACCGCGGCTACCCTGGCCCGACAGGGGCGGACCCTGTTTCTGGTGGGGATGCGCCGGGAGCAGATGCAGGCTCTCGAACGAACCGGCGTTCGAGCCACCCTCGGGGACGACCACCTCTTCCCGACCCAGGACGAATGGTTCGCCGCGATGGAGGACGCCATCGAGCGCGCACTGGCGATGGTCGACGACGACGGCCACCGGGACAGCTGTCCCCTTCGCCGACGCGCCCTACGCAGGCCCTGAGCGGCCCGGGTCACCAAGACGGAACGGTTCGTTCCCTCCAGCTCCCTCCCCAAGACCGCCCCTCGTGACCACACTCGGGGCGTCCCCAAGACATCCATCCAGAGAAGCCGCAACGATGACCAACCTCGAATCCGCGAAGAAGATCTACGAGATGCTCGGCCAGGGCCAGCTCCTGGAAGCCTTCGACCAGTTCTACGCCGACAACGTCGTCATGACGGAGCCCCGGGGTACCCGGGAGGGCAAGGCGGACTGTCGTAGCTACGAAGAGCAGTTCCTCCAGAGCGTCGGCCAGTTCCACGGCCTCGAGGTGCGGGGCGTCGGCGCCGACGACGAGAAGGGCAAGACCTTCGTCGAGGTCCTGATGGACGTCGAGTTCAAGGACGGGAACCGGGCCAAGATGGAACAGGTCGCGGTCCAGACCTGGAAGGACGGCAAGATCGTCCACGAGCGCTTCTACTACGACAATAGCGGCGGCTGAGCCCCACGGCCGTGCCCACGCCGCGCCGTCCTTCGGGACCGGCGCGGCGGGAGCCGGAGGGACGTGGATCGGATCGTGCTTTCCCGGTCGGTGCGCCTGCTCCCCGCGGTTTTCGCGGTGGGCGGGGTCGCCGACCGTCCCCCCTCCTTCAGGGAGAGCTCCCGATGCAGACCGTCCCCCATTCCACCACCCCCCGCACGAGCGGTTCCACCGTCGACAACGGGACGACCGGCCCCGCTGCCGCCTCGGATCCGGCGGTCGCCGAGCTTCTCGCCCGCCTGGACGTGCGCCTCGCCCGGCTCGAATCCGTGGCGGCACGCCTGGAGGGCATGGGTGACGACGCCCGGGCGCTCGCGGCCACCGCCTCGGACATCGCCGACGAAACCGCTGCGCGGATCGGCGATGTGGATGCGCGGCTCCGCGGACTGACCCAGGTCGCCGAGCGATTCTCCCGACCGGAGACCCTCCGGCAGCTCGAACAACTGGCGGACCTGCTGGATTCGGCGCCGAAGCTCGGAGCCACGATGGTGGACGCCTTCGACGAGGTGGTCGCGGCGGCCGCGGCGGAGGGGGTCGACCCGGAAGCCGTGGTGAAGCTGGGCAAGGACCTCTTCGTGAACCTGGCGCGCCTCGCGACCCACCCGGACGTCAAGGCCTTGCTGGACTCCGGGATGCTCGATGCCCGCGCCGTCGCCGTGCTCGGGGAGGCGGCCCGGGCCATCGCCGAGGCGGGCCGGCAGCCGACGCCCCGGGTCGGACTGCTGGGCACCCTGCGAGCGCTGGGTCGCGGCGACATCCAGCGCGCCGTCGGTTTCCTGATGGAGGTCGCCGGTCGCTTCGGGGGGTCCCTCGACCGGGCGGCCGCTCTGCCGCCGTCGACCGCCCCGACCTCCCCCACGAGACCCGGGACCGACCCGGCATCGGAACGCCCCCGCCTCCCGCGGTGAGGCCCGTGACCACGATGTTTTCGAACCGCAGGAGACCCACGACCATGACCGCTCCCGAAACCCCGTCCTACTTCGACATCCTCATCGTCGGCGCCGGCACCGGCGGCCTCACCGTCGCCTCTCAGCTCGCGGAACGCCCGGACGCGCCGCGCATCGCGGTGCTCGACCCCGCGGCGATCCACTACTACCAGCCGATCTGGACGCTGGTCGGGGGCGGGGTCTTCCCGAAGGAGGTCTCGAAGCGCCCGATGGCGGACGTCATCCCGACCGGCGTCACCTGGATCAAGGACCGGGTGACGGCCTTCGAGCCCGAGCACGATCGGGTGCAGACCCAGGACGCGGGGGCGATCGCCTACGGCCAGCTGGTGGTGGCCGCCGGCATCCAGCTCGACTGGAAGAAGATCGACGGGCTCGAGGGCCAGGTGGGCACCGGCAACGGGATCGTCAGCAACTACACCTACGAGACGGTCTCCTCGACCTGGGATGCCATCCGGAGCTTCTCCGGGGGCCGCGCCCTGTTCACCTTTCCCCAGGGCCCGATCAAATGCGCCGGCGCCCCCCAGAAGATCATGTACCTGGCCGAGGAATCCTTCCGTCGGCAGGGGGTTCGCGATCGCGCGGAGGTCGTCTACGCCTGCGCCGGTCCGAAGATCTTCGGCATTCCGAAGTACGCCGCCGCCCTGACCAAGATCTGCGATGAGCGGGGGATCGAACGCCGCTTCCAGACCAACCTGGTCGCCGTTCGACCGGAACGAAAGGAAGCCGTCTTCGCCGTGACGGATGCCGACGGGACGGAACGGGAAGAGGTGCTCGCCTACGAGATGATGCACGTCACCCCGCCCCAGAGCGCTCCGGACTTCATCAAGGACAGCCCCCTCGCCAACCCGGCGGGCTGGGTCGACGTCGACAAGCATTCGCTTCAGCACACGCGGTTCCCGAACGTCTTCTCCCTGGGGGACTGCTCGAGCCTCCCCTGCTCGAAGACGGGGGCCGCCATCCGGAAGCAGGCGCCGGTACTGGTGGACAACCTGGTCGCCTTCCGCGCCGGCCAGCCCCTCACCGCCCACTACGACGGCTATGCGTCCTGCCCCCTGGTCACCGGCTACGGCAAGGTCATCCTCGCCGAGTTCGGCTACGACGGCGTCCTGATGGAGACCTTCCCCTTCGACCAGGGGAAGGAGCGATACAGCATGTACGCCCTCAAGGCCTACGGGCTCCCGAACATGTACTGGCACGGGATGCTCCAGGGCCGCGTCTGACAGAGGGCCGGGCTCACTCCCGCCGGCGGGCCCGCAGCTCCTCGTATTCCTCGAGGGTCTTCGGCCAGTCGCTCTTCATCAGCCGGGAGAGGGACCGGTCCGCGAGCAGCTTGCCCCCGGTCTGGCAGCCGGGGCAGTAGTTGAACTCGTTGTCCCCCTTGACGATGCGCTGCACCGTCGCGCCGCAGACGGGGCAGGGGTCCTTGTACTTACCGTGGACCGCCATCTCCGGTCGGAAGGCGGTCACCTTGTCCGGGAACCGTTCCGCCGCCTCGGCGGAAAGCCGGTCGATCCACTCGCCCAGCACCTCCCGGGCCGCCGTGTAGAGTCGGTCGATCTCCGGGTCGGAGAGCTTGCGGGTCCACTTGACCGGCGAAAGGCGGGCCCGGTGGAGCACTTCGTCCGAATAGGCGTTCCCGATGCCATCGAAGAAGTGGGGGTCCGTCAGGGTCCGCTTCACCGTGTGGTTCTCTCGGCGGAGGACCTCGGCAAAGGCATCCCGGTCGATGGACAGGACGTCGACGCCGCCCGGGTCGTGCTCGGCGAGCGCCGCTTCTCCCCGCACCAGGTGGATCGATGCGCGCTTCTTCTTGCTGGCCTCCGTCAGGAGGAGGGTGCCCCGGGGGAAGTGGAAGGCGGCCAGGCCGAGCTTGCCCGGCGGCCGCGCCTTCGGCTGGTCCTTCCACTTGAAGCGACCGGCGATCATCAAATGGACGACCAGGAACAGGTCGTCCGAGAGCCCCAGCACCACCCGTTTCCCGAGCCGCCGAAGGTGGTCGACGCGCCGGCCCCGCGCCTCCGTGATCGGCGGGTCGACGGAGCGCACGACGAAGGGGCTCGCGACCACCAGGTCGTCCAGGGGCTCGCCGACGACCCGTGGTGCGAGGGCGGCGAGATAGGCGCGGATGTCCGGGAGCTCGGGCACGGCGGGCGCCCCGCTCAGGGTCGGAAGGGGTCGGGATAGACGCAGAACCGACGGTCCGGATCGCCGTCGAGGGAGCGGGCGACGGGCTCCCCGGTGTCGAGGTCGGGCAGGTCCGAGCCTCGAAGACATTCGTAGTCGCCGCGGCAATCCGAGTTGCCGCTGCATCGGCGCATGCAGAACGTCTGCGCCAGCCGCTGGGGCTCGGGCTGGAACTCGACGCAGACCGCCTCGTCCGGGCAGCGACCCGCCTCGCAGCCGGGCACCGTGCAGTAGCCTCCGGGGGAGGCCCGATCGCAGATCCGCTCGGCGGTGACGGAGCAGTCCAGGGAGCTGTTACAGCTGTCCCCGATGGAAGGCGAGCAGGCGCCGAGCAGGGCGAGCACCAGCAGCGGTAGGCACGCGAACGACGCGGGCGGCGGCCTGTCTTCGGCACGGCGGGGGAACATCGGGGCGAGCCTAGTACCCCTGCCGGGAAGTTCGAGCCGGGTTCGCGCCGGTCCCGAACGCCGCTCGCGGCGTTGCGCCTCCTCGAAAGGGCGTTCAGCCCTTCCTCGTCGCCGCGCCTTGCGAGCGGCGCCCGGTCCTCGTCGGGTTCCCGGACCGAACTTCCGGGCAGGGCTACTAGCAGCTGCCCGGGGGAGGACCCTCGCCGAGGCGATGGGGGCCTCGGCGGTGCTCCTCTGCGTTCTGGCCGCCGGGGGCCTGCCGGCCTCGGCGGAGCCGCCGCCCCAAGACGGGTTGCTCCAGCGGGCGGCCGCCGCCCGGCGGCAGGGGGACCTCGCCGAGGCCCGACGGCTGGCGGGGCGAGCGGCGGGGGCCGACGCCGAGGCCCTTCGGGCCGACCCCCGCTGGACGTTCCTCCTGGCCTGGCTCGACCGGGAGGAGGACCAGCTCGAGACCGCCGTTCGGCGGTGGAAGCGCCTCCCCGACCTGGCGTCCCTGCCACCGGAGGTGGCGACCTATGCCCTACGGGCGAGGCGTCGTCTGACCGAGGTCGACGGCCTCGTCGATGCGGCGGGAGAGGGCGGCCCGCTCGGATCGCAGCAGTCGGTGCCGCGAGGAAGGGCAGAGGATTCGGGGGGTGACCCCGGAGACCCGGTCGCCGACCACCTCGCTCGGGCCGAGGCGGCCTTGCGGAAGGGCGCGACGGGGGATGCCCAGCAGCACCTCATCGCCGCCACGGAAGACCCGACCCACCCGGACTTCGCCCGGGCCCAGGCCGCCCTGAGCGCCCTCGCGCCGGACTGGAGCCCGCCTCGGGAGCTCCTGGAGCGCCGCGCCGACGCCTTCCGCCGGGCGGGTCGTCATCAGGCGGCCGCCGAGCTCCTGGACGCCCTCCCCCTCCCCACGGCCCGCCGCGCTCGTCGCGAGGCCCTCGCCCGGCGCG
>DAPKRP010000545.1:0-2618 GCA_031800515.1 Polyangiaceae bacterium LLY-WYZ-14_1
CTGAGCTTTCGCGAGCGCCGGGGGTGGGTGCTGCAGCTCCGGGACGCGGAGGGACGGATCGGCCTCGGCGAGGCCTCGCCCCTTCCCCGCTACTCCCCCGACGACCTGGACCAGGCCCGGCGCGCTCTCGAGACCGCTCCCTGGACGGCCCTCCCGGAAGGCGGGGTGCTCGACCTGTCCCGCCCCTTCGTCGAGGCGGTCGCACCGGCCCTCGGCGCCGGCGCCGGCGCCCTCGACCCGGTCCCGTCGGCGCGCTTTGCGGTGGAGACGGCGCTGCTCGACCTGGCGGGGCAGGCGCTGGGACGTCCCGCCTGGCAGGTGCTCCTGCCCGGGGCCTCTCCACCCCCGGAATGCCCCCTGGCGGCGCTCCTGCCCGCGGGGGCCTCCCCAGAGGCCCTGGTCGACGCGGGGCGGGCCGCCGTCGCCGCCGGGCACCGGACCCTCAAGGTCAAGATCGGTCGACCGGGTGCCTTCGACGACGAGCTCCTCGGGCTCCAATCCCTCCGCATGGCGGTGGGGGACGAGGTCGCCCTGCGCCTCGATGCGAACGGCACCCTCCTCGCCGGGCTGTCCCTCGACCGGGAGCTCATCCTGCGGCGCCGGCTCGAGGCCCTGGCCCAGCTCGGACCCGAGCTGGTCGAAGAGCCCGTCGCCGCCGAGTCCCTTTTTCTGGCCCGAACGAGCCCGGTGCCCCTCGCCCTCGACGAGACCCTCCAGCGCCCGGAGGCGGACCGCCTCCTCGACCAGGCCCTCGAGCTCGGGCTCTGTCAGGCGGTGGTGCTCAAACCCATGGTGCTCGGGGGCCTCGGCCGGTGCCTCGACCTGGCCGCCCGGGCGCGGAAGGGCGGCGCCCGGTCCGTCGCGAGCCACCTCTTCGACGGCCCCGTCGCCCTCGCGGCGGCGTCGACCCTGGCCCTGGTGCTCGGGGCCCTCGAGGATCCCGGCGACCGGTTCGCCGCCGGCCTCGGGGAACATCCGGGGCTCGCCGCCTGGGGCATCGTCGACGGTGCCGGGGACGACCCTTCCCTCGCCGGGAAGCTGCTGCCCATGCGGCGGGGGAGCGTGCTGCGCCCCGAGGGGGCGCCGGGCCTCGGGGTCGACCCCGCCGCCCTCGACGCCACGGCTCGGGCGCCGAGCGTCGCCGAGACCGCCCGTACAGACGACGACGACGCGGCGGACGCCGACGGGTCGACCCCGTGAGCCGCGACCGGGGCGGACGGGACGACGACTTCTGCTTCCGGGCCGCCGCCGACCGCGCCCGGGGTGGTCCCGCCCTCCTCGACGAGACCGGGGAGGTCCTCGTCGACTGGGGAACCCTCGCCCGCCGCGCCGAGGAAGCCTCGAGGGAGTCGGCCCGCACCTCCGCGTCGCCGCCGACCGCCTCCGTCGATGCCTTCGTCCCCCGGCTCGATCCGACCGGGGCCCAGCGGGTGCTCAGCGCGGTCGTCGCCGGCCGACCCATCGCCCCGGTCCATCCCCGGCTGCCGGAGCCCGAGCGGGAGCGCCGCCTGGTCCTGGCCCGGGCTCGCCTGGCGGCGGGGGCCGCCCGCCGCGCCGCCGTCGCCGTCGCCCCGCCCCCGGCGGAAGCGCGACCCCTCGCCGCTCTGTTCACCTCCGGAACCTCCGGCGCGGCGAAGCTCGCCCAGTTGAGCCGGGGAGCCTTCCTCGCCTCCGCTCGGGCAAGCGCCGAGGTGCTGCCCTTCGGTCCCGGGGACCGATGGCTCCTCGCCATGCCTCTGGCCCATGTCGGTGGGCTCTCCATCCTGACCCGGGCCCTCTTCGGTGGGGGCGGCGTCGTCCTCGGCGGGGCCTTCGAGACGGGCCGGGTCCTCCGGGCGCTGGCCGCGGCCCGGGTCACCCATGCCTCCCTGGTGCCGACGATGCTGCGGCGGATCCTCGACCAGGGCGCCCGGGCCCCCGACGGCCTCCGGGTGGTCCTCCTCGGCGGGGCGGCGGCCCCGGACGCCCTGGTGGACGAGGCCCTCGACCGGGGCTGGCCGATCCATCGGACCTACGGCCTCACCGAGGCCTGCTCCCAGGTGGCGACCGAGCCGCGGCCGGGCGCGGGCCTGAGGCCCCTCCCCGGCGTCGTCGTCGCGGTGGGGGGGCCGGAGGGAAAGGCCTCGGACCGGGACGCCGGCCACGATCGGGTAGGTGAGGTCGAGGTCGGGGGACCCATCCTGTTCGACGGGTATCTCGAGGAGGATGGTCGCCTCGAGCGCCCGGGGCGCGGGGCGGACGGGTCGTTCCCGACGGGAGACCTCGGCCGGCTTCGGTCCGACGGGGTCCTCGAGATCGTCGGTCGGCGGGACGACGTCATCGTGACCGGCGGCGAGAACGTCCACCCGGGGGAGGTCGAGGCGGTGCTCGCCGCGGTGCCCGGGGCAGGGGAGGTCGTCGTCCTGGGCCTGCCGGACCCGACCTGGGGAGATCGCGTCGTCGCGGTATGGGAACGCGCCGCCGACCCGGAGGCGGGGCTCGGGGCTCGCCTCGAGGCCCAGGCCCGCGCCGCCCTCGCGCCCCACCAACGACCCAAAGAGCTCATCGCCGTCCCGGTCCTGCCCCGCACGCCGACGGGCAAGGTCGACCGTCGGGCCCTTCGCCGACAGCTCAGGGAG
>DAPKRP010000546.1:0-8105 GCA_031800515.1 Polyangiaceae bacterium LLY-WYZ-14_1
CCGGGGGACGCCCATGACCACGCCGCCGGTCACCCGTTCGAAGCGAAGCTCGAAGGCGCCCCCGACCGTCGCCCCCCCCGGAAGGAGGTTCGCGTCGGTGAACTGAGCCGCCGGCGCGAAGCGATAGAACAGGGCACCGGAGGGCGCGTAGCAGAGCTGGGCCGGCGCCTGGGAGACGGGGCTCCACTGCATCCGCACCTGGTGGGTGCCCCGGCGGTACTGGGTGTCCGACATGGCCACCTGCTCTAGGCACATGGACCCGGCGGTTCCGCAGGCGCCCGTCGCCTGCACCTGGACCCAATCGTTGCCGTTGCACTGGCCGTTCACGCCGCGCCAGAGGGTCAACGTCCCGTCGTTGGCAGCGTCGAAGACCAGGAGGTGGGCTCGGCCGTAGGCCACGGATTCCGAGCGGGCCCGGCGGGCCATGCGAACGACGTCGAGGGCCGCTTCGTTCACCTTGCGATTCGCCGTGCCGGACTGGACGGCGGGGACGGCGAGGGTCGCGGCGACGGCGATGATCGCGACCACGATCACCATCTCGAGCAGGGTGAAGCCCTGCTGCCGGCGGCGGCGAGGTCGGGAGCGGTGCGTCGCGGATCCCATGGCCCGAGGGACTGTGCAACGGACGTGCCCGAGTCCCCTGTCCCCGGGAGCTAGGCGTTTTGTCCGACGAGCGGGCCGTTCGGTGCGCCGGACCCCGCAGGGAGTTTCGGGCCCTGAAAAGATTTCAGCCGACGCCGCGTCGGTGGCTCGAAGTCCCTTGACTGGAGTCCCCGCGCCTGTCAATCACGCCAGTCCTCGCGAGGATGCTTCGGCGTCCTCAGAGCGGAAGTGGCGGAACTGGCAGACGCGCAGGATTCAGGTTCCTGTGGGGTAACACCCGTGGAGGTTCAAGTCCTCTCTTCCGCACCACGAGCCAGAGTCCGGGTCATCTCGGGCGCTCACGAAGCCATCCACGTCACCTAGCGTGTTGTCGAGGGGGATTCGAGGATCGGCGAGGAAGCGGGTCAGCCGCTCCCAGTGTCCCAAGGTGTATTGGGCAGCGCGGCCGACGGACGTCCCTGACGACGGGAAAACGACGCTCGGGTTGGGGGGGCCGTTGTGCTATCGTGCGGGACCCGGCGCCCGACCGAACGGTCCTTCTTCGGCGCCAGGAGGACGTGAACGATGCGTGCTTCGACGAGCTTCTTGATCGGAACCCTCGCGCTGACGCCGGGCGTGGGATGCGGCGACGACGGTGACACCGGTGGCGCGGCGGCCGGCTGCGATACCTTCGCCTCGGCGAACTGCGTCGAGATCCCCGGGGGCGACTCCGCCGCCCTTCTGGAAGCGGTGAACGCCTTGGCGGACGACACCACCGTGCTCCTCGGCGCCGGCACCTACGAGCTCGACAACCAGGTCACCATCCGCGCCGACGGCATCAAGTTGGCCGGCCGCGGGATCGACCGAACGACCCTGTCCTTCGGCACCACCACCACCCAGGCGAACGGCATCGACGCCGTCGGCGACGACTTCCTGGTCCAGGACCTCACCGTGCTGGACGCGCCGAAGGACGCCATCCGGGTCGAGAACAGCGACGGGGTCGTCTACCGACGGGTCAAGACCACCTGGACGAATCCCGCCGATTCGTCCAACGGCGCCTACGGCATCTATCCCGTCCGCTGCCGAAACGTCCTCATCGAGGACAGCGTCGCGGAACACGCCTCCGACGCCGGGCTCTACGTCGGCCAGTCGATCAACGTGATCGTCCGAGACAACCGGGTGGAGGGCAACGTCGCGGGGCTCGAGATCGAAAACACGCAGTTCGCCGACGTCTATGACAACGTCGCCACCGGCAACACGGCGGGGATCGTCGTCTTCGACCTGCCCGGCAACCCCGTCGTCGGACGGGACGTACGGATGCGTGACAATCAGATCTTCGACAACAACCTGGACAACTTCGCTCCCGGCGGCATCGTCTCCGAGATCCCCGCGGGAACCGGCACCTTCGCCTTCGCTTCCCGGCGGGTCGAGATCCGGGACAACGACTACCAGAACAACGACACCGTCGACATCGCGATCTTGAACGGACAGGTCGTCGAAGGGGCGGATGCCTGGGTGCTCGATACGGACGCCCTCATCGGCGACTGGGAAGACCTGGGACTCCTCGCCGGCCCGGAAGAGGGCACCGTGACCAACTTCCGCAGCGAAAACATCGTCATCGCCGGCAACACCCACGAAGGTTCGGGCACCTCCGTGGACGTCTCGAAGGAGCTCGGGCTCTTGGTCGGCTTCCTCTACACCGTCGGCGACGACACCCGAGGACAGGTACCCTCGATCATCTACGACGCCATCGGCGAATCGGCCTTCGACGCCGACGACCCCGCCGCCAACTCGAACGACAATCACATCTGCGCCGGCGGAAACCCGAACGCGAACGCCTTCGGCAGCATGGATGCCCTGACCCAGGTCGGCGCCAACCTGATGGCGCCCCATCTGATCATCGAAGATCCCCCCTTCGCACCCTTCGACTGCGACGCCCTCGAGGGCGGTCCGATCCCCGAAGTCTCCCTGCAGTGAACCGTTTCTTCCGACGACCCGAACCCCGTCGGGGGGCTGGAAGGACCCGCCCCGGCCCGGGCGCCCCGCGCCTTCCCGGCCGCTCGCTCGTCCCTCTTTGGACCGGGGCCGTGCTCATGGGCTGCGCTGCGGACGCGACGGGGGGCGACCCGGGGCCCGTGCCCTTGGATCCGCCCATGGGGATCGCCGATGGCCCCGTCGCCGTCGACCTGACCCAGCCGCCCCCCCGTCAGCTGTCCCACATGCGGCTCTTCGAATGGGATCCGGCGACGGAGGATCTGGCCTACAACGAGCGGGTCGTTCCCTACGAGCTCAACACGCCGCTCTTCAGCGACTACGCGAAGAAGGCCCGGGCGATCTACGTGCCCCCGGACACGAGCATCGCCTACGACCCGGACGACGTGCTGTCCTTTCCCGTCGGCACGGTGATCGTCAAGACGTTCTACTTCCCGGCGAACCTGCAGACGCCGGAAGAGGACATCCGCCTCATCGAAACCCGGGTGCTGCGGCTCACCGAAGACGGCTGGGAGGCCTGGCCGTATCTGTGGACCGACGACCAGACCGAGGCGACCCTGGCCCTGGCCGGGGCGACAAGGTCGATCGATTTCATCGACCCCGCGGGGGTGGCGCGCACGGCGAGCTACCTGGTGCCCCAGCGGAACCAGTGTCTGACCTGCCACGAGCGAAACGTGGGCCCCGGCGGGGCGACGATCCTCACCCCGATCGGGCCAGCGGCCCGCCATCTCCATCGGGAACGGGAGACCCCGGCGGGTCCCCGGAATCAACTCCTCGAGCTCGAGGCCCTGGGCATGCTGGACGGGCTTCCCGCCCTCGACGACGTTCCCGCCGCCTTCGACTTCGACGAGGTCGCCGCGTCCGGCGTCGACGCCCTCACCCCGGAACAGGTCGACCGAGCCGCCCGGGACTATCTGGACGTCAACTGCGCCCACTGCCACGACCCGGAGGGCACCCAGGGCGTCACCTCCCAACTGTTCCTGAACCACGACAACGAAGACCCGTTCCGCCTGGGCATCTGCAAGCGACCCGGCTCTGCCGGGGAAGGGAACGGTGGTCTCACCTACGACATCGTCCCCGGTCGCCCGGACGAATCGATCCTGGTCTTCCGGACGGAAACGACGGAAGTCGGGGCGATGATGCCGCTCATCGGCCGCTCCCTGCGCCACGACCAGGGGGCCGCCCTGGTGCGGCGCTGGATCGCCGAGATGCCGGTGCAGGATTGCGACTGACCGCGTCACCGAACCGCCCTTTCCCTCTCTCGAAGCTGTGGTAGAGCGGCTTCCGCCGGCTCCGTACTCAACCCCGAGCCGGAGTAAGGGAGGTAGCGACATGATGCGAACCACCGACCCGCGCTGCGCCGTTCTCGGCCTGGCGCTCCTGGGCGCCTGCGCCACCGAGACCGAGACCCAGACCAGCGACGACGGCTCGACGACGACCACGACCGCGGCGGTCCGCACGGCCCAGCCGGCGAGCTCCGGCTCCGAGGCGCCGGCCCAGCCGGACCCGGACGACGTTCGGATCGTCGGCGACCACCTCGAAGTCGACGGGACGATCAACTTCGCCACGGACAGCGACGAGATCCTCGCCGACTCGAACGAGCTCCTCGACCACATCGCCCTGTTGGTCAAGAACCATCGGGACGAGATCGCCCATCTGAAGATCGTGGGTCACACGGACAACGACGGGGGCCACGACTACAACCAGGACCTGTCGGAGCGTCGCGCGGCGGCGGTGGCCCAGGCCCTGGTCGACCGTGGCGTCGACATCGAGCTCGAACACTCTGGCGTTGGCGAGACGGAGCCCGTCTGCACCGAAGACACGGACGAATGCCACGCCCGGAACCGCCGGGTGGAGTTCCTGATCGTTCAGGACGAGCCGGCGACGGAACCCGCCTGACAGGGTCCGGAGGGCCCGGCGATGGGACCAGGACGGGACGGGCTCGAGGGCCCGCCCCGTCACCCCTCCGACGCGGCGGAAGCGGTGGCCCCCCGCCGCTTCTCCGCCTCCGGGGGTTTCAGCAGCAAGCGGGGGGCCGCGACCAGGGTCGTCGCCATCACGACGCCGACGGGGACGGCGGTGATCACGATGACGGACTGCAGGGCGTTCACGCCATCGTCCCCCGGGAGGGCCAAGAGGATCCCGGTGACGACGCCCATCCCGATTCCCCAGAAGGCACGCATCCAGGTCGGCGGGGTGAGCCGGCCGCTCAGCAGGACGCTGGTGCCGTAGCCGATGGAGTCCGCGCTGGTCGCCAGGAACAGGAAGATCAGCAGCAGGAACAGGGGCAGCAGCAGCTCACCGACGGGCAGCCCGTCGACGATGGCGAACAGGGCGGCGGGCGGTCCTCCTTCGTCGAGGGCAGAGGACACGGAGCCCGGCGTCTCGAGCTCGGCGGAGACCCCGGCGCCACCGAGGATGGCGAACCAGACGTTGGTCAGAAGGGGGCAGAGCACCCCGACCGTCAGGACCAGCTCCCGAACCGTCCTTCCGCGGCTGATCCGGGCGACGAAGAGGCTCATCAGGGGGCCGTAGCCGATGAACCAACCCCAGTAGAACACCGTCCAGCTGCGGAGCCAGCCGGCGTCCTCGCGAAACAGCGCCATCTCCGGGAAGCGCTGGACGACGAGCCCGGCCCCCCGGACCAGCGCTTCCCCGATGAAGGGCGTCGGGCCGACGACGAGCACCGATAGGCCGAGCCCCAGGGTCAGCCAGACGTTGAAGCGGCTGAGCCAGCGGATCCCTCGGGAGACCCCGCTCACGCTGCTGGTGGTGGCGACGGCGATGAGCGCCCCGAGGACGGCGAGGCGAATCGGTAGGGCATCGGGCCAGCCGAAAAGCCGATGCCCGGAATAACTGAGCTGGAGGGCGAGGAAACCGACGGGGCCGACGGTGCCCGCCAAGGCCGCCAGGATGGAGACGACGTCGACGACGGTGCCGATGGGCCCGTGCACGGCGCCCTCGCCGAGAAGGGGCACCAGGAGGGTTCGGGGCTTGAGAGGCAGCCCCCGGTCGTCCGAGAGCCGCAGCAGCACGATCGCCCCGAGGGTGCCCACCATCGCCCAGGGCAAGACGCCCCAGTGGAAAAAGGACTGGGCGAAGGCGGGCCCGACGGCGCTGTTCTCCTGGGAGGTGGCCGCGTCGGCGAAGACCGGCGGCGGGGAGACGAAGTGCATCATCGGCTCCGCGGCCGACCAGAACACCCCGCCGCCGGCGAGGAGGGTGCAGAGGATGACCGCCAGCCAGGACGGGAACGGCATCTCCGGCGGGTCGTCCCCGCCGAGCCGAACCCGGCCCCGGGGACTCGCTGCGAGGGCGATGGCGACGGCGAAGTTGGCCGGTAGGAGCAGCTGCCAGAAGAGCCCGCTCGCCTCCGCGCTCGCCGCGAGCCCGGCGTCGACGGCGGCCTTCGTCCCCGGCAAGTCGAACAGGGCGTAGAGACTGAAGCCGACCAGGATGCCCGCCCCGAGGACGAAGGAAGGCCAGTCGATCCGCTCCGGGCTGCGTTCCGAGGCCCGGGTCACGCCGCCCGTCGACGTCCGACCGCCGGGCGATGGGCCCGAAGCGGTCCGATATCGAAGGAGGGGCGCTGGTCCTGCGCCACCTGCGCCAGGAGCTCCCCGAGGAGCGGGGCGAACTTGAAGGCCTGCCCGGACCCACCGGTGAACAGGGAAAGCCGGGGGTGGAGCCGATCCAGCACGAAGTGGAGGTCCGAGGTCATGGTGTAGGGGCTGAGCTGCCCGCCGAGGCGGGGCCCGATGCCAGCGACCTGCTCGGCCAGCGTCTGGTCCACCAGGGAGACGAGGTGCTCCGGGACCTGCCGAGGCAGGTCGGCCAGCCGGTGCGCCCGAAGCTCTTCCGGCGCCCAGTCGATCCCGACCTTGACGACGGCTCGGCCCGCAGCTCGCGCTTCTCCGAGCACTGGAAAGCCGTAGTAGAGCCCCCCGTCCCGTCGGGTCGGGTCCTCCCGGCGGAACAGGAACCACTGGGGCATGCGCGGGGCGATGGCCGGATCGATCTCGTAGTGCGCCCAGTAGATGCCCCAGACCTCGAGGGCGAGCTCGAGCCCCAGGGGAGCGAGAAGCTCGTTGGTCCAGGGTCCGACGCAGAGGACGACCTGGTCCGCCTCGACCGTGCGGCGGGTGGTCCGCACGCGGGCGGGGCCGGACCCGTCGAGATCGATCCCGTGGACCGATTCGCCTTCGGCGACCTCGACCCCGGCCTCCCGGATCTCTTGGGACCAGAGGGCCAGCACCCGGTCCGCCAAGACCGCCCCCGCCGTCGGCTCGAACAGCCCGACGTCCCCGGGGCGGGGCTTCAGGGGAAAGCGCTGCGCGATCTGGTCCCGGTCCAGGGACTCGTAGGGAATGCCCTCGGCATCCATGACCCGACGGGCCCCGGGGATGGACCCCTCCAGGGTCTCCTCGTCGAAGTCCTCCCCGTAGAACAAGAGCCCATGCTGGCTGCGTAGCTCGGCGTCGTGCTCCGCCTCCAGCGCCGCCCAGCGCTGGTTCGCCACCTGGGACATCCGGGCGAGGTACGGGTCCGAGTACATCTCTCGGTACATCCGGGATTCCCCGGCGCTCGAGGCGTCCCCGGCGCCCACCCGGTCTCGTTCGACCACCAGGACCTCGGGGCCGAAGGAACGGAGCCGATAGGCGGTGCTGAGGCCGGCCATCCCGGCCCCGATCACGACGAATCGACGGCGTTCCATCATGCGGCGCTCACCTCCTGTCCTGTCTCATGGTCCCGCCGGAAGCGGTCGGCGAAGAGCAGCCCGGCGGGCCGGTCCTGGCGCCGCCCGAGCCAGGCGAGGGCGGCGGTCTCGTCCACCCCGGCATCCCGCAGGTGCAGGAAGGCACCGGTCTGGGCTGCGACGACGCTTTCGACGAAGCGGTAGACGTCGTCGGCCTCGGCCCGGCGCCAGGCGTCGGGGCAGTGGTGCTCGATGGAATCGACGAGGACCGCCCCGACGTTGCTCAGGTGGTCGGGCAAGACCAGCGCCCCCCGGGCCGCCAGGGCCTCCCGGGCGCCCCGGTCGCGGAAGGGCCCGTTGGTCGCGCTCACCAGAAGCTGGGTCGTGAGCTCGCCGGCGATGGCTGCATCGACGAGCCCGGAGGCCGAGCACAAGACCGTGGCGTCCTGGGGCACGGTCCACCACGCCTCGCTGGGGGAGAGAGGCCGGCATCCCGGAACCGACGCCCGGTCGAGGTCTCGGTCGATGGTCAGCACCTCGAAGCCGTTCGCGGCCAACCGCTCGGCGACGGTGCGCCCGACGGCGCCGACCCCGTGGACGAGCACGCGGCGAAGGACGGCGCCCCGGCGATGGCCCAGGTCTCGGGCCGCCGACAGGAAGCTTCCCACCACGCCGTGGGCGGTGGCCGCGCTCGCATCGACCGGGCTGTCGACGGCGGCGAGCACGTAGGGGGATCGGCGAGCCAGGGCCGCCATGTCCGCGCCGGTGACGTTCAAGTCGCAGCCGGTCATCATTCGGCCGCCAAGCTCGTCGAGGAGCTGGGCCAGCACCTCGT
>DAPKRP010000547.1:0-1599 GCA_031800515.1 Polyangiaceae bacterium LLY-WYZ-14_1
GCGCAGCACCAGCACCCGTCGCTCGCCGGCATCGACCGGGTGGGCCAGGGTGGTGCGGAAGGGGAAGGGCCGCACCGGCGGCGGCTCACCCTCGTCGAAGAAGGTCGGGTCGAGGAGCTCGAAGCGCACCGGGCTCGTGCCGGCGAGGCAGCGGCCGAGGGCGGTGGTCTCCCCGGGTCGGAGGTCCGCGTCCTCCCAGGCGCAGTCGTTCCAGCGTACCCGGGTGACCCGGGTGTCCGGACCCAGCTCGCTCTGGATGGCGACCTCGGCGCCCGGCGCGAGGGCGCAGCCGCTGGTCAGGGCGCCGAGGGCGGTCAGGGCGCTGACGGCGACGACGACGACGAGGCGTCGTAACCCGGTGCCGAGGTGGCTGGGGTCCAGTCCACCGGCGCGGCGGCGCGGCCGGGCGGGTCTCATCGCCGGCACGACACGCCCTTCCCGGTCACTCGTCCTGACACTGGGTGTTCTCCGTCCGACGCTCGTAGGGCTCGAAGGGGGCGTCCGGGAAGAGCTCGAGGACGCGGTTGTAGCTCTCCTCGGAGATCACCGGGACGTCCATCCGCGGCGGGCAGGGGCCCCGGTGATTCGGCAGATTGACGAACACGGTCCGCTCGACCCCGGCCAGCGCCTCTTCGTCCATCACCGTCGCCAGCGGCAGCAGATTGTCGTCGTTGCAGTCCGGATCGGCGAAGGAGGCCACCATGAACACCAGGCCCACCCCGGGCTCGACCTCCAGGAGCTCGCTGCGCTCCCCCCGGGGAATGCGGCCGAAGTAGGTGCCCTGGAACCAGGCGTCGCAGAGGGTCCAGGGGGGCTGGGCGTCGAAGGTCGGATTGTCGAAGTCGTTCTCGATCGCGACGAGGGCGGGCTCGGCCCCGTCGTCGCCGCAGCCCCCGGCCAGGGTCCCCGCCGTCGCGAGGAGGGAGACGGCCAGCGCGTTGAGCATGGTCTTCATGGCGTGATCTCTTTCCTATGTCGGCTGGCCGGGGAGCGCGAGGTGGGTGCTCCGCCAGCCCGGTCGGTCAGGGAGCCGGTGCGTCCTGCGGCTGGTCGGCGTGGTCGGTTGCCTGGTCGGCGGTCGGGGGCCCGGGCGGCAGCTCGACGACCTCGAAGACCTGGTCTTCGGGCAGCTCGGCCACCAGGCGTCCGGCGGCCACCAGGCCTTCGGGGGGGACCTTCGCCATTCGAGCTTCGAGGGCGGGGGCGAGGCGGTAGCTGCGCCCCCCTCGACCGTCTCGGCGCCGGACCTCCGTGTGCACGTCGTCCGGGGGCGCGTCCTCGAGGGTGAGGGTCAGCTGGCCCAGGCTCACGCCGGTCGCGGCCTGCACCCCGTCGGCGATGCAGGAGTAGCGAACCTCTTCGGGGGTGTGGTGGGTGACGACGAGGCTCCGGTCACCGCGCTGGGCGCCCAGGGCGTCCAGGGCGTGGACGCCGATCCGGTAGCCGGCGACGGCGTAGGGACCGGCCCGGCCGTGCACCCGCGCGACGGCGGCCAGGAGCGACTCCGGGTCGTCGTCAGCTACTTGGGGGGCGGCCTCCGCCGGGTCGTCGGTCTCGCCGGCGACCTCGGGCTCGCCGGTTTCCAGCCCGTCGGCGGGC
>DAPKRP010000548.1:0-2070 GCA_031800515.1 Polyangiaceae bacterium LLY-WYZ-14_1
GGCTCGCCGCCCGCCCCCTCGCCCTTCGGACGGCGCTCCGGATCCCGCCCTTGGTCGCGGCGGGGGGCTTCGCCGTGGCCGCCGCTGCCCCGAGCGTCCTCCTGGTCGCCGCGGTCAAAGGCCTCGACGCGAGCCTCGGCCACAGCCTGCAAGCCACCCTGCGCCACGCCCTGTTCCTGCCCACCCCGGAGGAAGCCAAATACCGGGCGAAGGCCCTCATCGACACGGGCCTCTGGCGCCTCGGCGACCTGGCGGCGGGCGGGCTGGTGGGGCTCGGGGTCGCCCTCGGGGCCGGAACCGCCCACTTCGCCGCCGCGAACGCGGCCCTGGCGGTGGGCTGGCTCGGGGTGGTGGGCGCGCTTCATCGAGCCCACCGCGCCGCCGCCCGGGCGGCGGGGATCGCCACCACGACGGTGCCCGGGCGCCTCGCTCCGAGAGCCCCGGCCCCCGCCGTCGTCGCCTATGGGCTCAGGACCGCGAAGAAGCCACCGGGGCTTCCCGGGCGTTCCATCCGGAGCAGCGCCGCCCCGTCGTCGGCGAGGGCCTCGGCGACGTCGTCCGGATCCTCCACCGCCCGCCGGTCGGCTTCGAGCACGACGTCTCCGGCGCGCAGCCCTGCCCGAGCCGCCGGGGATCGGGGGGCGACCCGGGCGACCACCACCCGGCCTTCCCCCTCGTAGCGAAGGCGACGGGCGATCCCACGGTCCAGGGGGCGCAGGGCGAAGCCGAGGGCGTCGGGCGTCCTGTTGGCCGACGCCGACGACGAGCGCTGCGGTGCCTCCCGCGGGCTTCCGCCGGAGCGGTCCCCGCCGGCGGCGCCCGCCGAGGACGAGCGCTTCCCGGTCACCTCGCCGTCGGCGCCGGGACGTTCGCCGGTGACCACCCGAACCCGCCGCATCCGGCCGTCTCGGATCACGGAGAGCCGCATCGCCGTCCCCACGTCCTTCCGGATGACCGCCCGCAAGAGGTCCCGCCCTTCGGCGACGGGGCGACCGTCGACCCCGACCACCACGTCGCCGGCGCGGAGGCCAGCCCGGTCCGCGGGGCCCCCGGGGCTCACGTTCGAGATCACCGCGCCGGCGCGCCGGTCCGGCATCTCGAAGGCGGCGGCGAGCTCCGGGGTGAGCTCCTGGAAGCCCACGCCGAGCCAGGCCCGGCGCACCCGGCCGTCCCGGACCACCTGGTCCCCGACCCGCCGGGCCAGGTCCGCGGGCACGGCGAAACCGATGCCCGACCCCCGGCCGATGATCATCGTGTTGATGCCCAGCACCTGGCCGTCGAGCCCGACCAGCGGGCCGCCGGAGTTCCCGGGATTGATGCTGGCGTCGGTCTGCAGGTAGTCCTCGATCTCGTTCTGGCCGAGGCCGCCGCGACCGACCGCGCTGAGCACCCCGGCGGTGACGGTGTAGTCCAGGCCAAAGGGGGAGCCGACGGCGACGACCCACTCCCCGACCCGGGGGGTGCGCTCGGCGAGGCGGGCGGCGGGAAGGCCCGTCGCCTCGACCTTGATCACGGCGAGGTCCGTCTCCGGGTCGCTCCCGACGACCTCCCCCGGGAGCCGGCGCCCGTCCTGGAACCGCACTTCGATCCGAACCGCCCCATCGACGACGTGGTGATTCGTCAACAGGTAGCCGTCCGGTCGGAAGACCACCCCCGAGCCCTGGCCCCGGGCGAGCCCCGATCCGTCGTCCCCGCCCCCGAAGGGAATGCCGAAGAACCGCGGCGCCGGGCGGGCCCGTCGGACCTCGACCTGAAGGCTCACCACCGCGGGGGAGACGGATTCCGCCACCGCGGTGAACGCCTGGCTCAAGCGGTCCGCCTGGGCGATGGCGGCCTCCGCCGGGGGCGAGGTCCGACCCGGTGACGTGGCGGGGTCCGTCGAAGAAGAAGAAGAAGGAGCCTCCGCCGGAGGCTGGGCGACGGTCCCCCCGGGCAGGGCGAGACCCATCGCGAGCGCCATCAGGAGGGGCCATCCGGAACGAGGCACCGTGCGCGTCGACATCGTCATCATCTCTGCAACGAGCGAGCCCCCGATCCGATTCCCGGGTGTCCCGGGAGCGCGGCCGGGCG
>DAPKRP010000549.1:0-2043 GCA_031800515.1 Polyangiaceae bacterium LLY-WYZ-14_1
CGAAGGTTGGCGAAGAGGTTCACCCCGCCCCGCACTTTGAAGGCGCCGATGGGCAGGTGGCTCTCGTGCTTGACGAAGGCGTCGAAGCCGAGGCGGGAGCTCAGGAGCGCGTAGCGATAGAGCGGAGTGCGGGGGAGATAGCGGTGGACCAGAGGCCAGGCGCGGAGGACGTCGTGGAAGGTGGGCGGGGACAAACGGGTCTCCCTGGGCAGCGGGCGAGGTGGACGACGAGGACGAGGAGGGCGGCGGCCCCGACGGGGGGGAAAGAGGCCCCCTCCGCCCTGCCGTCGGCGCCCGGAAGGATACCCGATGTCCGTGAAACCAGGGACCTTTGCGCAGCCCCCGGGCCACTGTCATACCTGGCGCCATGTCTGCGGAGGAGGCCACGGACGAGCCGATCCGGGCGCCCTACCGGCCGTTGCCTTCGGTGAAGATGCCGCTCCTCGCGGAGCAGCGCCGCGCCTCCCGGCTGCGGCGTCTGGCGGTGGTCCTCGGCGGGCTCCTGGTCACCGCGTCCGGGGTCACCCTCGCGGTCCTCTTTCACAAGGAGGTCGCCGCGACCGCGGAGAAGCTCGGCAGTTGGCTCTCCCGGCCCGCCGCCGACGAGGACGACGGCTCCGTGGTGCCCTATGGCGCGCCGGCGGCGGCCCTCGCCGGCGGCCCCAAGCCCTACGCACCGCCCTCCCTGACCGGCGAGCCCCCCGCGGCGGCGGCATCCGGAGATCCCGAAGACGGCGAGACCGCGGAGGGCGACGCCGAGGAGGACGCCGAAGACGACGGACCGGAGCTGCCCCGAACCGTCACCCAGGACGACGGCACCGTCCGCCACCACCGGGCCTTCGGAGACGCGCCGTTCTTCCGCGCCGCCCTCGAACGGGCGGGCCTCTCCCCGGACGAGTGCAGCGCCCTCGAAGGCGCCCTCGCCGAGGTCATGGACTTCCGCCGCTGCCGTCCGGACGACGAGCTCGTGGTGGTCCGGGCCCCGGATCGCCGCCTGGCCCGCTTCGAGTACCACCCGGGGCCCACCCATTACTATCGGGCCCGCCGCGGAGACGACGGCTTCGTCGCCGACCAGGTGGACGTCCCGGTGGAGGTCACCCGGGTCGCCGCCGGCGGTCGGGTGCGGACCTCCCTCGGCGAGGCCCTGGTGGACGCGGGCCTCGGCCGCTCCCTGGTCGGGCGCTTCGTCGAGGCGTTCCAGGGCAAGGCGAACTTCACCCGGGACACCCGAGAAGGGGACGTGTTCCGGATCATCGTCGACGAGCGCTTCGCCGCCGGGACGCCCCTGGGCTACGGCGAGGTTCACGCGGTGGAATACCTCGGGGCGCGCACCGGCGAGCTCCGGGCCTACTGGTACGAACGCCGGGGAGAAGGCGACTTCTACGACGACGAGGGGCGCAGCGTCCACGGCAGCTGGCTGCGGACGCCGGTGCGCTACGAGCGCATCTCCTCCTTGTTCAATCCCCGACGCATGCACCCGATCCTGAAGCGCATCGTTCCCCACAACGGCGTCGACTATGCCGCCAGCACGGGCACGCCGGTCTGGGCCGGAGCAGGCGGCCGGGTGACCTGGGCGGGACACAAGGGCGCCAACGGGAACATGGTCGCCATCCGACACGACGGCGGCTTCGAGACCTTCTACTGCCACCTGTCCCGTATCGCGCCCGGGGTCGACGTCGGGGACCGGGTCTCCCGGCAGGACCTGATCGGCTACGTCGGGTCGACGGGACGGTCGACGGGGCCCCACCTCCACTTCGGGCTGAAGCGCGGCGGCCGCTGGCTCGACCCCCTCGAGGTCATCGAAGGCCCCGGCCGACTCCTCCCCCCGGGCGCCCGGGCGGTCTTCCTCCGACGCGCCGAATCCCTTCGCCGGGAGCTTCGGGGGATCGAGGTCGCCGGCCCCGCCCCGAGCACCGCCACGGAGGGAAGCGCCTCGCCGGGGCCGTCCGCCGAGCCGCCGGCGGACGAGGCGATGGATTGACCAGCGCCGGCGGCCACGGGGGGCGGCGGCCCGACCGGGACGGCCCAGGGGCCGCGAGCACC
>DAPKRP010000550.1:0-2582 GCA_031800515.1 Polyangiaceae bacterium LLY-WYZ-14_1
GGGCAGGGGCGCGACGGTCGAGAGCGGCGCCCCGCGACCCGCGGCGTCCCCTTCGTCCTTCAGTAGCCCCGCTCCCGGAGGCCCGCCGGGATCAACGTGGAGGGTTCCCCGGTGCTGACCACCCAGAGCTGGTGCGCGGCCCGGGTCGCCCCGATGTGGAGCAGGTGCCGGGTCTCCGGCGTGTCCGGGTAGCTCGCCCGGGTGGCCTCGACGAGGACCACGTAGTCGAACTCGAGGCCCTTCACCTGGCGGATGTCGGTGACGTCGATGCCCGGGCGGAAGGGAAAGTCCTGGTCCGTGATGTGGCGGAGGTTCGGGACCTCCGCGTTCCGGAGGCCGCGGAAGTAGGTCTCCGCCTGCTCCGGATAGCGGGAGATGACCGCCACGCTGGCCCGGGGCTCGCCGTGCACGAGCTCCCGAAGGGCTTCCGCCAGGTAGCCGACGGCGTCCCCGCTGTGGCTGAAGCGGAAGAGCTCGACGGGGGCGCCCCGGCGGGGAGCCTCCCAGTCCCGGTCCCGGCCGAGCTCCCCGAGGACGTCGGCAGCGAACTCCATGATCTCGTGCGTCGAGCGGTAGGTGAGCCGCAGCGGCTCGACCTCGACGTGGGCGAGGCCGAGCTCCCCGAGGACGCCCCGCCAGTCGGAGAAGCCGTTGTCCATGTGGAGCCGCTGCGCCGTGTCCCCGGCCAGGGTGACGCTGCGCTTCTTCGTCGTGGTGCCGAGCAACACGGAGAGCTCCACCGGCGAGAGGTCTTGGGCCTCGTCGACGAAGAGATGCTCGTAGCGCAGGGGCTCCCGCCGACCGAGGGTGCCTCGCATCCGCTGCACCAGCCGGAGCAGCAGGGTGTCGTCCTCCCGGTCGAGGGCGGCGTCTTCGACTTCGTCGTCGACGCGGCCATCGATGCCCGCGACCGGACCGTCGCCCCCGTCGTCGTCGTCGTCGTCCCGCGCCTCTGCGGACCGGGCGCGCCAGGCGTCGCCGCGCCCCGACGATCCGTCCCGGTCGGCGCCGCCCCCCGGCGACCCGCCGGTCTCCCGGTAGGCGAGCGCCAGGCCGACCTGTCGCACGCACCAGCGGTGGGCCTCCCGGAGCTCGTCCTCCGTGAAGGCCTCCGGCGCGTGGGCCTCGAAGCCCGCCCGGAGGGCGGAGAGGTCGGTGAGGAGCTCCGCCCAGGCACCGACGATGTCCCGGAGGCCCCGTCGCCCCTGCTCGACGGCGCGCTCGAGGCGGTGGCGCATGGCGGGTTCGATCGCCCCGGACGCCTTCGGGTCCCGGAGGAAGCGCCGGAGGGCTTCGACGCGAGCGGCGACCGGGCGGTCCGACCACCGATCGACGAGCTGCCGGGCCGGGGCGAGGGCGTCCTCCGCGAGCATGACGTCGAGCTCTTCGGCCACCCGGGCGGTGGTCCCTGCCGCGTAGGCGTCGAGCATCCGGAGCATCGCCGGATGCTTCTTCATGCGGATGACGACGCTCGGGGTCTCGTCCGTATAGACCCGGGGCAGCCCGTGGACGTGGGCGATGCGCTGCCGGTGGGCCCACTTCTCGTAGGTCAGGACCGGAACACCGGGGACCCCCAGCGCGGGCAGGACATGGCCGATGTATCGGGCGAGGGCGTCGTTGAAGACGACGACCAGCATCTTGTCCGCCCGGAAGCGGCTCGGATCCTGGAAGGCCAGGTAGGCCATCCGGTGGAGCCCGATGGTGGTCTTACCGCTGCCGGCGCCGCCTTGGATCACGACCAGGCCGGAGCCCGGCTTGGTGATCAGGTCGAACTGGCGCGGGTCGATGAGCGCGGTGATCTCCGGAAGATGCTTGTCTTCGCGCGCGTCGTCGTCCCCGCCGATGCCCAGCTTGCCCGGCCGGTGGTGGTATTCCGGACGCATCGCGACGCCCTGGCCGCCGGAGAGCCGCGTCGCGCTCTCCCCCGCCCGGAGCCATTCGCCGGAGGAGCGGCGCAGAAAGGTGCCCTGGGGGGAGCCGATGCGCCGAAGTCGACTGTCGACGATGGCGAGGGAGCGACGGGTGAGAATGTCCCCGTTGACCTCCCGCCCACCGAAGTTTTCTTCGTAGTCGTCGCCCTCTTCGTACCGGTAGTAGAGCCGGCTCACCGGGGCGTCCCGCCAGTCTACGATGCGAACGCCGGTCTTCGTGTCGAGGTAGGTGCCCCGGCCGATCAGCACCTCGCGCTTCCGCTCGTTTTCTTCGAGCACCAGCCGGCCGAAGTAGGGGCTTCGCGGGTCGACGTAGCCTTCGGTCACCTTCGCCCGCCGGGCGGCGACGCCCTGGAGACGTTCCATCTCCTCGATGAGGGGCGGCACGTCTTCCAGGCGGGCGTCGTTGATCTGATCCCGCAGGGACAGCAGCTCTGCCTCGTAGTCGGTGCCCTGCTTCCGGTCTTCCCCCCGGCGGGCGGCGAGCACCCGCTGGACCCGGGCGAGGACCTTTTCCTCTTCCCCGACGACGCGGTCGAGCTCGTCGTCGTCGTCGTGCCCACCTGCGGGGTCGGGCGGCCCGTCAGCGTTGGCGCTCGCCGGTCGGTGGTGCTGCATCGTCACGTCGCTGATCCTCACCGCGAACCCGCC
>DAPKRP010000551.1:0-4843 GCA_031800515.1 Polyangiaceae bacterium LLY-WYZ-14_1
GGGCCGCCGGCGGTGGCACCGAGCCGGATGGCGGCGGCGCGCTTCGGGAAGCTCAAGAGCGGGCAGCGATCGCCCAACGGGACCTCGAGGTGGCGCGGCAGGAAGCCGCCGCCGTCGCCGCCGAGCTGGTCGACGCCCGGAACGCGCAGGCCCAGATGGAAGGGCAGCTCGCCGCAGCCCGTCGCCGGATCGCCGAGCTCGAGCAGGAGCTGCAGGGGTCGAACGCGGGCGCCCCGCCCGCCGGGACCGTGCAGCACCTGGAGGAAAAGGATCGCCGGATCGCCTCGCTGGAATCCGAGGCCTCGGCGGCCGCGTCGGCCAAGGAAGAGGCCAAGAAGGAGGCCCAGCAGCTCAAGCGGCGAGCGGGTCGCCTGGAAAGCGAGCTCGGGCGGGCCCGGGAGGAACGGCTCCAGGTGGACCAGGAGCTCCTCGCCGCCACCGAAAAGGTGACCAGCTTCGACGCCCAGCGGCGGGACCTGGAACGGGCCTGGCGGCAGAAGGTGGATCACGCGAGCCGGGAGCGGGCGGAGCTCGAAGCGCGCATCGCCGAGCTCGAGAAGGCGGCGGAGTCGGAAAAGCGCAAGGCGACCCGCGCCAAGAACGCCCAGGAAAAGAGCGCCACCACCCATCAAGCCGCCCTCGCCGAAGCGGAGCTGCAGATCGCCGCCCTCCGCTCGGAGATCCGAGAGCTCAAACGGGGAGGCGGGAAGAAGACCGCCGGGAAGAAGGCGACCACGAAGAAGAAGAAGGCCGCCGGCCTGGCCGGCGCGCCGGCCAAGAAGAAGCGGTCCGCCAAGAAGAAGGCGGCGACGTCGAAGAAGAAGGCCGCGGCGACCAAGAAGAAGGCCGCGACGAAGACGACCCCCTCGAAGAAAAAGGCCGGCGCCAGCCGAGCCGCGAAGAAGACGGCGGCGAAAAAGACGGCGACGAAGAAGGCCGCCTCCAAGAAGAAGGCCGCCTCCAAGAAGGCGGCGACCTCCAAGAAGGCGGCGACCAAGAAATCGGCCGCCAAGAAGGCTGCCGACAAGAAGACCGCCCGCCGGAAGGGTCCGGCCCCGAAGAAGGCGGTCCGCAAGGGTCCGCCCAAGAAGAAGCTCCCCCGGCGCACGCCCACGGGGAAGAAGAAGAAGGGCTGACGGGTTGTTGCCCGGCCGCCAAGGCGCCGCTCCCCGGTCTCGCGCTTCCAGGACCCCTCCGGCTCCGGACAGGGCGGCCGCCGGACGCGGGCAGGGAGACCACCGCGTCCTCGGCGCGGTGAACCTGCTGCTGGGGCTGGCCGCCCTCGCCGCGGTCTGGGGGGCGCTCCCCGCCCGAGTGCTTCTGGTCGACCTCGCCGGGAGCGCGGTGGGAGCAGCCTTCCTCGTCGCCGGTGTCGGGCTGCTCCTCCGCGCCCCCTGGGGCGTCCCCGCCGCCCTGAGCGCCGGTGTGCTCGTCCTGGGGGTCGGGCTCGTCCTGGTCGCCACCCTCACCATCACCGCCGCCCACCTGGTCGGGCTCTACGGGCCCGTCGGGGGTGGCGGCGCCCTCATCCTGGGCATCGTCGCCGCGCTGCTGCTCCCCTACCTGGTGATTCTCCCCGCCTCCCAGGTATGGCGGTTGCTGCCGCGCTGACCGGCGGCCCCCCTCCACCTCGATGACCCGTCGCACCTTGTCCCTCGGGCTCGCCGTCTCGGCGCTCCTGATCCTGGCGGCGGGAGTGGCCACCGCAGCCTGGTCCCGCATTCCGGCGGGGCCTTCGGTCCCGGCGTCGGTCCAGCGCTGGGTCTTCGCCGCCCTCGCGCCGACCCCGCCGGGGGTCGCCAGCAGGGCCGCGTCGGCGCCCCCGGAAGAGGCCGAGGGCATCCGGGCCGAGGTGGTCCTGATCGATCGATTCGTCCGCGGCCGCCGGCGCGACCGGGTGGTCTCCAGGGACGGTCTCGTCGACGCGGTGGCGCGGGCCAGGGAGACCTGGGGAAGCACCGACGCCCGGGCCGATGACGACGCCCCGCGCGTCGAGCACGTGGTGACGCTGGTCGACGGGGAGGGCCCCATCGTCCTCGGCGTTCCCTTCCTCACCCAGCTCGAGGTCGTCCCCGTCCACGAAGGCCTGGTCGGCCGCTTCGGCGACGAGGCCGCCTACCTGACCCCGAGCGACCTCGCCGCCGAGGGCGCCTACGACGGCGCCGTCGACACCCCGGTGCCCGACCTGTCCTTCGGCCTCGACGTGCCCGCCGCCCGGGCGCGCCTGGCCCGCGCCCTCGACGCCCCCGACCCCGAGGCGGTCACCCTCCGACGGATCCGGGCCCGCACCCTCCTGCGCACGCCCTATCCGAACCCCGAGCCGGCGCGCCTGACCCCCGACCTCCTGCGAAACGCGGCCCTCGACGGAGCGCGCTTCCTCCTGCGTCACCAGCGCCCCTCCGGCCGCACCACCTACCGCTTCGACGCCCGGCGTGGACGGGCCGCCGGCGGATTCAGCCTGACCCGGCACGCCGGCAGCACCTGGTTCCTCGCCCAGGCCGCCACCCTGGGGGACCACGCGCCGAGCCGGCAGGGTGCCCGGAACGCCCTCCGATGGATCGAGAGGTCGGCGGTCACCCGCTGCGGAGCCGACGAGGAACACTGCGTCGCCCAGGGCGGGGTGGGCAGCGTCGGCCCCACCGCCCTCACCGCCCTCGCCGCCGCCGAGCTCCTGGTCGGTGGGCCGGACGCCGAGGTGGAAGCCCTCTTGCGGGGCCTGACCGCCTTTCTCCGGGCCCAGCAGCGTCCCGACGGAGAGCTCATGCACGGCTACGATCTGCGACGCCAGGAGCCCATCGACGTCCAGCAGATGTTCTTCAGTGGCGAGGCCGCCCTGGCGCTCCTCCGGGCCCACGATGCCCTCGGCGACCCCCGGGACCTCGCGACCGCTCGGCGGCTCCTGAGCCATCTGACCGGCGCCGGCTGGGATTTCTTCGGCAGCCGCTACTACTACGGCACGGAGCACTGGACCTGCCTGAGCGTAGGCGCCGCCTGGGAGCGCGCCCCCTCCCCGGAGGGCATCGACTTCTGCCGGCGCTGGGCCGACTGGAACGAACGGCTCCAGTTCGAAGGCGGGGACAGCCCCTGGGAGGTGGCGGGCGCCTTCGGGGCTGGGCCCCTCGTCGTCCCCCGGCTGACCCATGCGGCGACCAACGCCGAGGGCATGATCAGCATCTACGAGGTCGGCCAGGCACAGGGCCGGCCGGACCCCTCCCTCGCCGGGACGATCGAGGCGACCCTCCGGCTGCTTCTCCGCTGGCGCTTCGCCCCGGGGCCCACCCACCTCTTCGACCGACCCGAGGCCGCCTTCGGCGGGATCCCGGAGAGCCCGGCGTCGACGATGGTCCGCAACGACTACGTGCAGCACGCCGGGAGCGCGCTGCTCCGCTGGGCCGAGCTCCTCGACGCCCGGTGAGCCCGGGGCTCGTCCCGGAGCGAAGGTCGGGCGCACCGGGCGTGGGCAGCTCTTCCGGGGTGGCTTATGCTCCCGCCGCCATGGAGCGGGTCTACGCCTACGTGCTCAGCGTCGCCGTCCTGGTCGCCGTCGCCAGCCCGGCCTTCCGCGACCCCCCCGAGGACAGCTTCCCCTTCTCCGACTACCCGATGTTCGCGAAGGCGCGGCCGAACCCCCGCATCACGCTGACGAACGCGTCGGGGGTGAAGGAGGACGGCAGCCGGGTCGTCCTGGCGCCGGAGGTCTCCTCCGGGAACGCCGAGGTGCTGCAGTCGATGATGACCATCGTCAACGCCGTTCGGGGGGGCCCGGCCCGCCTCGACGCCTTCTGCGATGAGGTGGCCGCCCGGGTGGCCGCCGCGGGTCGACGCTACGAAGACGTCGACCAGGTCGAGATCGCCACCGCCCAGTGGGATTCCGTGGCCTACTTCGAACGAGGGCCGGAGCCGGAACGACGCCGGGTCCACGGCCGCTGCGAGGTGCCCCGATGAACGCCCTCCGCCGGCTGGGCCGCGCCATCGACGGCTGGTGGCGCCCAGAGGTACCCGCCGAACGCCTCGCCGCCTTCCGGATCCTGGTGGGCCTCTACGGGGTCGTCTACCTGATCATTCGCACGCCGTTCCTGATGAGCTACGGCCGTCGGAACCCGGTGGAATGGGAGCCCGTGGGCCTCGCCACCTGGCTCGCGGACCCGCTCCCCGGGTGGATCGGCCTGACCCAGCCGCTGCTCCTGCCGCCCCTGGCCTTGGCCTTTACCGTCGGCATCGCCTACCGGGTGGTCGCTCCCCTCTACGCGGCGCTCCTGCTCTGGGTGATGACCTACTCCAACTCCTGGGGCTTCATCCTCCACACGGACAACATGCTGACCCTGCACACCCTGGTGCTCGCCGCCGCGCCGATGGCGGCGGACGCCTGGAGCGTGGACGCCCGCCGGCGGCCGCCGGGACCGGGCCGGGGGGCGGGCTCCGTCGGCGGTCGCTACGGCTGGCCCCTCATGCTCGCCGCCACCGCCTGCGTCCTCGCCTACTTCCTCGCCGGGGTGGCCAAGATCCGGCACGGGGGGGCGGCCTTCTTCGGCGGCGAGAACCTGCGGAACTACGTCGCCTACGACCTGGTGCGAAAGACCGAGCTCGGCAGCATCTCGACCCCCATCGGCGAATGGCTCGTCTCCTTCCCGGCGCTGTTCGGGGTCCTCGCCTGGATCAGCCTGGGGACCGAGCTCCTCGCCCCCCTGGCCGTCCTGGAACGGCGGATCGGCAAGGTCTGGGCGCTGACCGCCTGGGGGTTCCACTGGGGGGTGTTGGTGGTCATGGCGATCACCTTTGCCTACCAGATGACCGCCATCGCCTTCGCTCCCTTCTTCCGGCCGGAACGGCTGGTGCGACGCTA
>DAPKRP010000552.1:0-3277 GCA_031800515.1 Polyangiaceae bacterium LLY-WYZ-14_1
AAGTGGGCGCTGTCCGGCGGCGCCTCCCAGCGCCAGCCGAGCTGGACGAAGGGAAACCAGGTCAGGGCCGGCAGGGTCGCGCCGGTCGGGCTCGGACGACCCGCTTCCAGGGTGATCGGATCGCCGCCCGTCGGCGGAAAGTGACGCCGGAGCCGCCGGTCGACGAGGATCGCCGCGGCCACCGTCGATAGATTCGCCAGCGCGACCAGGCCGATGGCGCCCCAGCCGGCGGCGAGGACGACCAAATCCAGCTGTGCATAGGCGAACGCCCAGAGCAGCCATCCCGCGCCGGCGGTGACGGCGAGCCCCAGGGGCGTCGGCGGAACCAGGTCGAGGACGCGACGGAGCGCACGCCGGAGGCGGGAGACGAGCCCTTTCCGAGGCATGCCGTTCAAGGATGGCACCCGACGGATCCCCCTGCACGCCCGGCCGGGTGTTGTAACGTCCGGGGCGTCGGCCCTCGCCCGCCTGCGGCGCGGTCCCGGGCCGGGAGGTGGAGCGGATGGACAACAGCGACAGCGGGATGATGAACCTCGGCCGGAGCGCCCGGTGGACGTCGGTGCTCGGCGCAGCCGGCATCCTGGGCTTCGGGCTGGGCGCGGGCTGCGGTGGCGGGGACGAGCCGCCCCCGAGCACCGCCGCCACCGCCGCCGCTCCGACCGGACCCGTGGACGCCCGGGGCGGTCGGCAGGTGGAGGCGGAGGTCGGTCCCCCGGGGGGCCGCCTGACCCTCGAAGGCGGCGCGATCCTCGTGATCCCCGAGGGCGCGTTGACCGAGCCGACCGCCGTGCGGTTCTCCGCCGTCGACGGCAGCCAGGCGATCGGCAGGGAGAACGACCAGGAGGGCATCGGCCCGGCCCTCATGATCCTGCCGGCGATGCAGAGCGCCTCCGGTCAGCCTTTCGAGCTGCGGGTCCCCTTCCTGACCCTGCCCTCGGGCTACGACCGGGAAGACCTCGCCCTGGCGACGGAAGAAGTGCAACAGGTCCAACGGGCGATGGGGATGGGCGGCACCCAGACCCGCTGGTTCATGAACCCGGCCCGCATCGAAGGCGACGAGGTGGTCGGCGAGGTCGACACCCTCTCCGGCCACCGCGTCCAGTTCGTCGTCTCCCGCTAGCGGGCCCCGACCCCCCCGGGGGTGGTAGAGGCTGCCGGTGGGCGAGGAGACATCGTGGGAGGCGGCGGGGGACCAGCGGCTGCTGACCCGGCCCTTCCTGCTGGCCTTCGCCGTCAGCCTCGCCAGCAACCTGGTCTTTCACGCGTTTCTCCACCTGCCCCGATTCCTCTCGGAGCAGGGAGCGACGGATGCCTTCACCGGGCTCGCGATGGGGCTGCCCGGGGTGACGGCGGTGCTCGTCCGGCCCTGGATCGGGCGGGCTGCCGACGTGCAAGGCCGTCAGCGGGTGCTGCGACTGGGAGCCGGTCTGCACTTCCTGGTAGCCGCCGCCTACCTGCTGGTGGAGGGTCCCGGGCCCTTCGTGCTGGGGCTGCGCCTGGTCCACGGAGTCGCCCTGGCCTCGTCGATGCCGGTGATCTTCACCATCGCCGCCGACCTGGCCCCGGAGGGCCGGAAGACCGAGGGCATCGCGCTGTTCGGGATCTCCGGGCTCGCGCCTCTGGCCCTCGGGGGCCTCCTGGGGGACCTGATCCTGGCGGCGGCGGATTTTCGGGCCTTCTTCGCCTCCGTCGCCGGACTCGGGCTCCTGGCCTGGGGGCTGGCCTTCGGACTCCCCGACAGCCGGCCGCCGCCGCGTCCCGGGGACGCCGCCCCCCGGTCGTTCTTCGCATCGATGACCCAGCCCGACCTGATCCCGGTCTGGGCCGTCGGCACCGCCTTCGCCCTGGCGATCTCGGGGGCCTTTTTCTTCGTGAGCCGCTTCGTCCAGGACACGGGCATCGGGTCCATGAGCGCGTTCTTCGGCGCCTACGCCACCGCCGCCGTCGTCCTTCGGTCGTTCTTCGCCTGGGTGCCGGAGCGCTTCGGCCCGGTCCGGGTGCTCACCCCCGCCGTGCTGACCATCGCCGCCGGTCTGGTGCTCCTCGCGGTCGCCCGGACGCCCCTCGGGCTGGTGACCGCTGGGCTCTGCGCGGGCCTCGGCCACGGCTTCGCCTTTCCCATCGTGGTGGGCCTCGCCGTCTCCCGAGCTCGCCCGGTCGAGCGCGGCGCGGCGATGGCGATCGCGACGGGCACCTTCGACGTCGGCGCGCTCTTCGGCGGCCCCCTCTTCGGCGCGGTCCGGGACCTGGCCGGCTACCCCGCCACCTTCGGCGCCGGTGCCGCCGTGGCGGTCGCCGGCGTCGGTCTCTTCCGCACCCTCGACCGGGCGCAGGTCGCCGCCCGACGGGCGGCGGACGAGGCGGGTTGATGGCCGGCCCGGGGGGATGGTGTAGGGTGCCGCGCCATGGCGGTCCGGGACCTCGGGGTGCGGCCCTATGCCGGGGACAGGCTGCCCGCCTCCCGAAACCGGTGGGTGCTCTTGCGGCTCGGCCTGCGCCGCGCCTGGCGCTCCTGGCTGGTGAAGCTCGCCGTCTTCTTCTTCTGGGTGCCGGGGCTCACCGGGGCGGTACAGCTCTGGCTGGTCGCCTGGCTCATCGCCCAGAACCCGGAGATGGCGGCCGCCGAAGCGCCCATGGTGCCCAGCGGGGCGATGGTCTCCGGGGTGCTCGACTGGACGGTCTGGCTGCAGGGCTTCGCCTTGACCCTCGGGGCCGGGGCGGGCCTCGTCGCCGGCGACCGATCCCAGGAAGCCCTGCCCTTCTTCCTGTCGAAGCCGGTCACCCCGGCGGACTACCTGCTGGGCCACGCCGCGGCGATCGGGCTGGGGGTCACCCTGCTCCTCGTCGCCAACGGGGTGCTGGTCGTCGGCGCCGGATTGCTGCCGACCGTCCCCCCGGGTCAGCGGGTCGAGGCCGTCGGCCTGCTGTTCCCCGTGCTGATCCACGCGACCCTGGTCGGGCTGGTGCTCGGGGTGAGCTCGGTGGCGGTCGGCGCCCTCGGCCGGAGCCGGGCGCTCACGGTCACCGCCTGGGCGCTCCTCTTCGTCGTGCCGAGCCTCCTCGGTTCCCTGGTGGAGACCCTGGCGGACCAGCCCTGGCTTCTCCTCGGGTCGATCCCGGCGCTGCTTCGGGTGGTCGGGGACGCCCTCTTCAAGGTGGAGCCGGCGAACGCGCTCCGGGTCTGGCACGCCCTGCCCGTCCTGGCGCTGCTGGTCGGGGGGCTCGGCCTGGTGGCCCATCGCCGGATCGCCCGAACCGAGGTGGTCGCATGAACGCT
>DAPKRP010000553.1:0-7935 GCA_031800515.1 Polyangiaceae bacterium LLY-WYZ-14_1
TGCCCGCATCTCGTAGTTTGGCTTCGGCAGCCCGCAGAGCCAATAATCGCCGCCTGGCCGACGGGCGGGCGGTCTGGTCCCGCCCCGGGGAAGAGGTGCGCGGACGCCCGGTCGCGAAGCTCGGGGGGGCGGCCCTCGGGATCCTGGGGCTCCTGGCCGCCCGGGAGGTGGACCCGGAGCTCGTCCCCGTGGGCACCCTGCGGGAGCTCGGCGCGTTCCTGCTCTACATGCAGGAGGCGGACGGCCACTTCGTCTCGAAGTACGACGAGATCAGCGGCTACCTGCGGGACTTCGAGTCGGTCTACTACCCCGGCGAGGCGTCCCTGGCCCTGGCCCGCCTCTACGAGGTCGACCCAGACCCCCGCTGGCTCGCGGCGGCCTTCAAGGCGGTCGCCTACCTCGAGCGGAAGCGGCGCGGTGTGCCCGTCCCGAAGCTCCCGAACGACCACTGGCTGCTCATCGCCATGGGCGCCCTGGTCGACCGATACGACGAGCTCGGGGTCGCCCACCCTCCGATCCCGAAAGACCGGATGCTGGCCCACGGGAAGGACATCGCCCGGTCGATGCTCCTCGAGCAGGACGAGACCGGCTGGTATCCCGGGATGCGCGGCGCCTTCGACCGGAACGGGCGGATCACCCCGGCGTCGACGCGGGTGGAAGGCCTCATCGCCCTCCACGAGGCCCTGCCCGAGGACGACCCCTTTCGCGCCCCGCTGCGGCGCGCGATCGACCGGGGCGTCGGGTTCATCCAGGCGGGCCAGCTCGACGCGCCCCCCGCCGCTGCCGGGGGCTTCGTCGCGGCGCTCCCCGGGCGTTTTTCCACCGTGGATCCGGAGGCGACCCGGGAGGTCCGCATCGACTACGTGCAACACGCGCTGAGCGCGCTGGTCGGCCTCTACCGGATCAAGACCGGAGACGGTCGGGACCGATGACCGGGAAGGCGACGGGGGGCCGGGTCAGAGCGCCTGGCCGACCAGGGCTTCGATGGCCTGCTTCGGGACCGCGCCCACCTGCTGGGCCACCCGCTCGCCGCCCTTGAAGACGTACAGGGTCGGGACGCCGCGGATGCCGTACTTGGCCGCGGTGCCGGGGCTCTCGTCGATGTCGACCTTGGCCACCTTGAGCTTGCCCTCGTATTCGTCGGCGATCTGGTCGATGAAGGGGGCGATGACCTTGCAGGGCCCGCACCATTCGGCGGAAAAATCGACCAGGACGGGGACGTCCGAGTTCACCACTTCTTGGTCGAAGTTCAGGTCGTTGACGGCGTGCACGTTTTTGCCGGCCATGGGGATCTTGCTCCTCGGGGAAAGCTGACTCGTCCGATCGGGTCGCTCGGAATAAAAGGCTGCCCCGGGCCCCTGTCAACGTCCCGGAGCGCGCCCCGATTCCTACCCGGGTCCAGGGACGCCGTGATAGCCTGGGCTCGAGTCTGGCATGCGGCGTAACCGCGTTTTTCTACCCCAGGACGCTCTGGACCGCTGGCTCGAAGAAGGCCGGGTCGAGGTCGACGGCGAGATCATGACCATGAAGCCCGAGCTCCAGCGGTTTCGGCTGAAGTCCGCGGTGCGGTTCGTCGACGAGGTCGGGGGGGCCGGGGACGCGGCGAAGCTTCTCGGAAAAGTGAAGGATCTCGGGCAGATCGCCGAGTTCGGGGGCGAGCATTACGCCGACAGCGTCCTCCTCGGGGACGCGGCCTACCAGGTGGTGGAAGGCTTCGTCGGAGAACCCGAAGGGGGCCTCGCCGCCGCTGCCGCCGCCCAGGGTGCCGGGACCCGGGGGGAGGCGACCGACGCCGCCGCCGACGATGGGGACGTCGACCTGCTGGCGAAGCTCTTCCTATCGTCTTAGAGGGACCCGAGCCCGTGCTCCGGCAGCTGTCGTCGTCGTGACCGTCCTCTTCGTCGTTACCGGCCTCTTGTACGCCGTCGCCTGCGCCCAGTACCTGGCGTTCCTCGGGGGAGGCTCGGCGTCGATGGGGGCGCGGGCCAATCGCGTGCTCACGGTCGCCGCCGGCGCCCACGTCGCCTTCCTGATCGGCGACTTCGCCTTCGGGGACCGGGTGCCCTTCGGCGACATCACGCAGACCCTGTCGGTGCTGGCCCTGCTGATCGTCGCCGCCTACCTGGTGGTGGAGACGCGCTGGCCCATCCGCGTTCTGGGCGCGTTCCTGACTCCGGTGACGCTCCTGCTATTCGTGGGGGGTGCGGTGGGGCGCTCGGTTCGGCCGGTGAGCCCCGAGGTGCGCAGCGCTCTGCTGCCGGTGCACATCGGCTTCAACGTGCTCGGGATCGTCGCCTTCAGCTTGGCCTTCGTCCTCGCCGTCGCCTACGTCATCCAGGAACGCCTCCTCCGCACCAAGCAGGTCGGCGGGCTCTTCCAGCGGCTGCCCGCCCTCGACGTCCTCGATTCCCTCAGCTTTCGGATGGTGCTGATCGGATTCCCGATGCTGACCGTCGGCGTGATCACCGGGACCGTGTGGGCGGTCCGGCTGCACCCGAACGAACCGGCGATCTCCACCGTCCAGGGGTTCGGCTTGCTCGCCTGGCTCATCTTCGGGGGCGTGCTGCTCTTGCGCGTTGCCGCGGGCTGGCGGGGGCGGAAGGCCGCCTACGGCGTGATGGTGGGCTTCGCCCTCTCCCTCCTGGTGCTCCTCGGCTACCTGGTGCGCTCCGCGAGCGGAGGAGGTCCGGCGTGATGCCCCGGGACGGTATCGGCGGGCGGCATCACCCGGGGAGCACCCAGGCGGCGGAGGCGGCGCGCCGGGGGGAAGGCGGCAACCCCGGGGTCGGGACGATGGACGTCTTCGTCGTCGGGCTCTCCCACCGAACCGCGCCCCTCCCGGTGCGGGAGCGTCTGGCGGTTTCCGGGGACCGCCTCCTGGACGAGCTCCGGCTGGTCGAACGGCCGGGACCGTCGGACGAAGGGCTGCTCATCTCGACCTGCAACCGGGTCGAGCTCTACGCCGCGAGCGCCGACGCGGCCTCCGCCGTCGCCTCCGCGCGGCGCTACTTCGCCGCCCGGGGCGAATCCGAGGTCGACCGTTACCTCTACGTGCATCGGGGCGGGGACGCGGTGCGCCACGCCTTCCGGGTGACCGCCAGCCTCGACTCGATGGTCGTCGGCGAGCCCCAGATCCTGGGGCAGGTGAAGGAATCCTACGCCGCCGCGGAGGCCGCCGGCACCCTCGGCACGCTCCTCGGCCGCTGTTTCGACCGGGCCTTCGCCGCGGCGAAGCGGGTGCGCAGCGAGACGGGGATCGCCTCCGGGGCGGTCAGCGTGAGCTCCATCGCCGTCGACCTGGCCAAGAAGATCTTCGGGCATCTCGAAGGCCGCCACGTGATGTTGCTCGGCGCTGGAGAGATGGGGGAGGCGGCGGCGAAGAGCCTCGCCAGCCAGGGCAGCCGGCTCGTGGTCATCAACCGGAGCCCGGAGAAGGCGGAGGCCCTCGCCGCGGAGCACGGGGGTACCGCCCGGCTCTACGAGCAGCTGACCGCCGAGCTGGTGCGGGCGGACGTCGTCATCACCTCCACCTCGTCGCCCCGCTTCGTCATCACCACGGAAGCCTTGGACCCGGTGGTCCGGGCTCGGAAGGGGCGGCCCCTGTTCCTGGTGGACATCGCGGTCCCCCGGGACGTCGACCCCCGGGTGGCGTCGATGGGGAACGTCTTCCTCTACGACGTCGACGACCTCCAGAAGGTCGCCAGCGCGAACCTGGCCGCCCGCCGGCGGGAGGCGGAGGCCGCCGAAGCCATCGTCCACCAAGAGGTCGAACAGTTCGAACGCTGGCGCCAGTCCCTGTCCCTGGCTCCGACGATCCAGGGGCTGCGCCGTCGCTTCCAGTCGGTGGTCCGCGCGGAGCTCGAACGGACGATGCCCCGGCTTCCGGAGCTCGACGGCAAGCAGCGGAAGGCGATGGACGCGATGGCCGAGGCCATCGTCAAGAAGCTGCTCCACACGCCCGTCATGGAGCTCAAGCGGCGCTCGGAAGAGCCGGAAGGTGCGCGGCTCGTCGCCGCGGCGCAGCAGCTCTTCGCCCTGGGGGAGCTCGAGGCGGGGTCGGCCGTGGCGGACGCCCGACGGGCGGCGACGCGGTCGGCGGAACCCCCGGAGGAGGCTGCACGCAATGGGGCCGCCGGGGGGAGCGGGGTCCGCGGGACGCCCTCCGAGCGTCCAGCCGCTGGCGACGGTGCGTCCCATCCCCCGACCCCCATCCTGCGGTCGACGGGCGCCGACCGGCGGGGCGAAGCGACACGACGACGAGGAGAGACAGGGTGACCGGACACGGCGGCGGTGGCGACGACGAAGCGGCGCGGGAGGGGACGGCAGCGTCCGCCCCCGCCGGTGCCCCGAGCGGAGGGTCCTCGGCCGTGCCGAGGCGCATCCGCATCGCGACGCGGGAAAGCCTGCTGGCCCTGGCTCAGACCCGTTGGGTCGCTGAGCGCCTGCGTGCGCTCGCGCCCGGCCTCGAGGTGGTGGAGGTCGCCGTCAAAACCCAGGGCGACAAGATCCTGGACAAGCCGTTGGCCAGCATCGGGGGCAAGGGCCTCTTCCTGAAGGAAGTCGAAGAAGCGCTCCTCGACGGTCGCGCCGAGCTCGCCGTCCATTCGATGAAGGACGTGCCACCGGACGTGGCGCCCGGCTGCGTGATCGCCGCCGTGCCGGAACGGGAGGACCCCCACGACGTCCTGGTCACCGTGGATGGGGTCGAGCTCGATGACCTCGAGGCGGGGGACAAGGTGGGGACGAGCTCCCTCCGCCGGGCCGCCCAGCTCGCGAGCCGGCGCCCGGACCTGCAGTACGTGACCCTCCGGGGGAACGTACAGACCCGGCTTCGCAAGCTGGACGAAGGGAAGTACCGGGCCATCGTCCTCGCCGCCGCGGGGATGCGCCGCCTTGGCCTGGACGTCGATCGGAAGCACGTCGTCCTGGGGGTGGACCAGTCCATTCCCGCCGTCGGCCAGGGGGCCCTCGCCCTCGAGGTGCGCGGCGACGACGAGGCGACCCGGGCGCTCGTCGCCCGTCTGGACGACCCCGTCGCCGCCGTCCAGGTCGCCGCCGAACGGGCCTTCCTGTCCAAGCTCGAGGGCAGCTGTCGGACGCCGATCGCCGGGCACGCCACGCTCGAGGATGGAGGCGCCCGGCTCAGCTTCCGCGGCATGGTCGCCAGCATCGACGGCCAGCAGGTGCTGACGACCAGCGCCGATCGCTGGCTCCCGGATGCGTCCGACCACGAGGCCCGCGTCGACGTCGCTCGCGGCATCGGGCTTGAGGCCGCCGGCGCGGTCTTGCGGCAGGGCGCGGCGGAGGTGATCCGGGAGGCCGTCGCCCATCAGATGCGCCTCGAGGCCCAGTCGAACGGCGGCGGCGCGAGATCCGGCAACTGGCAGTAGCCTTTCCTGCCGGGGCCGGACCGCCGACGGCGCTCCTCGAAGCCTCTGCCCTCAGCCGTCCGCGCGGCCCGTATGGTGGAGGAGGAAGGTGAACACCATGGCGGTCTCTTCGTGGCGCCGAAAGCGTCCGGAGGCCCCGCCGTGGCCCGCGTCCATGTTGCAGTGGAAGAGGACGGGCCGGTCGTCGGTCTTCGTCGCCCGGAGCCTGGCGACCCACTTCGCCGGCTCCCAGTACTGCACCTGGGAGTCGTGGAGGCCGGTCAGGACGAAGAGATAGGGATAGCCCCGAGGGGCGACGTTGTCGTAGGGGGAGTAGGCCAGCATCCGGTGGTAGGCGGCTTCCTCGTTCGGGTTTCCCCACTCGTCGTACTCGAAGGTGGTCAGGGGGATCGATTCGTCGAGCATGGTCGTCACGACGTCGACGAAGGGGACCTGGGCGACGATGCCTCGGTAGAGCTCCGGCGCCTGGTTCGCCACCGCGCCCATCAGGAGCCCGCCGGCGCTTCCGCCGAGGGCGAAGGTCTGGTCCGGCGTGGTCCAGCCTTCCGCCTGAAGGTGGCGGGTGACGTCGATGAAATCGCTGAAGGTGTTCTGCTTGTGGGCGAGCTTTCCCGCCTCGTACCAGGGACGGCCGAGCTCCTGGCCCCCCCGGATATGGGCGATGGCGTAGATGAACCCTCGGTCCAGGAGGCTCAGGCGGGGCGAGGCGAAGGCCGGGTCCATCGAGATCCCGTAGGCGCCATAGCCATACTGGAGCAGGGGCTGGGGCTTGGACCGGTCGAGGTCCCGCCGGTGGACGATCGACACGGGCACCCGGGTCCCGTCTCGGGCGGTGGCCACCACCCGGTGGGTCTCGTAGCGCCCGGGGTCGAAATCCCCGAGCACCTTCTCCCGCTTCTTGAGCACCCGGGTGCGGGCGTTCATCTCGTAGTCGAAGACGCTGCCCGGCGTGGTCAACGACGTGTAATGGAATCGCAGGGTCGTCGTCTGGAAATCCGGGTTGGCCCCGAGGTCCGTGTGGAAGACCTCCTCGTCGAAGCCGACCTCGTGGGCCGCCTCCCGGTCGGCCCAGGGGATGACGCGGATCCGCGCCAGCCCATCCCGCCGTTCGCCCACCACGAGGTGTTCCTGGAAGACCTCGAAGCTGCGAAGGAAGACATCCGGCCGATGGGGGATCTCTTCCCGCCAGGTGCTCTTGTCCGCCGAGGTCTCCGGCGCGACGCTCATCAGCCGGAAGTTCTGCGCCTCCCAGTTCGTCCGCACGTAGAACCGGCCGTCGGCGTGGTCGATGCTGTGCTCGTGGTGCCTTTCCCGGGGCAGGAACACCCGGAAGTGGCCTTCCGGGTCGTCCGCCGGAAGGAAGCGCATCTCCGTCGTCACCGTCTGGAAGGAACCGATGACGACGTAGGCCCGGCTCTTCGTTCGCCAGACCCCCAGGTGGAACTCCGGGTCCGTCTCCTCGAAGACGCACTCGTCGTCCGCCGGGTCCGTGCCGAGGACGTGACGCCACACCTGGTATTCCCGCAGGGTGCCTTCTTCCTTCTTGACGTAGAAGACGGTGCGGTGGTCGAGGGCCCAGGCTGCGTCGCCGCTCGTCCCCGGGATGACCTCCGGGTGGTCTTCCCCGGTCGTCAGGTCCCGAAAGCGTAGGTCGTAGACCCGGCGGGATACCTTGTCTTCCGCATAGGCCAGGGTGCGACCGTCCCGGGTCACGGTCAGGCCGGTGACCTGGTAGTAGGCTTCCCCGTCGGCGGCGCGGTTCGCGTCGAAGAAGACGTGCTCCGGGGCGTCCATCGTTCCCTGCCGGCGGCAGTAGACCGGGTATTCACCGCCCGGGACGAAGCGCACGTAGTACCAGTACCCGTCCAGGTGGACCGGGACGCTCTCGTCGTCCTTCGCGATCCGCCCGACGATCTCGTCGTAGAGGGTGGCCTGAAGCCCCTGCCGAGGGGCGAGCCAGGCCTTCGCGTAGTCCGTCTCCGCCTGGAGATGGGCCAGGACCCGTGGGTCCCGACGGTCGTCGTCCCGCATCCAGTAGTAGTCGTCGACCCGCTCGTGCCCATGGGCGGTCAGTGTCTTCGGCTCCCGAGGGGGCGTCGGCGGGGTGGAGGCGTCGTCCGGGATCGTGCTCATGTCCCCGCAGCGTAGGGCACCGGCCTCCTAGACGCGCCACCAGAAGTGGAAGGCGCCGGTGCGGCGGAGGGATTCGGCGAGGCGGGCGCGGCTGCCGGTGCCTTCGACGACGACCTCCGGGCATAGATCGTCCATGTCGGCGGCCAGAGCCTCCGAGGCGCGTTCGTCGATCGGGGCCCGAAAGCGGCCGGAGATCCGCAGCGGCTCGACCCAGGTGAGATTGAGGGCGTGCTTCGCTTCGAGGCCCTTCATCCAACCGATGAGCTCCAGGGTGCCCACGCCCCGGGAGGGCGCCCGGGTCCCCATCACCGCCATGGCATCCCAGGGGTCCCGGGAGGGCAACGCGATGAGCCGGCCCGGCTCATGGCTGCCGGTGGCGGCGCCGGCGCAGAAGACCAGGGCGCCCAGGGGC
>DAPKRP010000554.1:0-2078 GCA_031800515.1 Polyangiaceae bacterium LLY-WYZ-14_1
ACGATTTCATCCGCACCACGGAACGCCGCCACGTCGACCGGGTCCACCGCCTCTGGCGTCGTCTGGCCGACGCCGGCGACATCTACCTCGGCGAATATGAGGGCTGGTACTCCGTGTCCTCGGAGGCCTTCCTGACGGAAAAGGAGCTCCTCCCCGGGAACCTCGATCCGATCAGCAAAAAGCCCGTCGAACGGGTGAAGGAAAAAAGCTACTTCTTCCGCCTCTCCCGCTTCGCCGAGCCCCTCCTCGCCCACTTCGACGCCCACCCGGACTTCGTCCAGCCGAAGGCACGGATGAACGAGGTGCGGGCCTTCGTCGCGGAAGGGCTTCGGGATCTGTCGATCAGTCGGACGACCTTCCGCTGGGGGGTGCCGGTTCCCGACGATCCGGAGCACGTGGTCTACGTCTGGCTCGACGCCCTGACCAACTACATGAGTGCCCTGGGTGGCCCCCCCGACGGGGACGACGACCCGGACGCCGCCCTCTACCGTCGCTTCTGGACTCCGGAGAGCGAGGTCGTCCACCTGGTCGGCAAGGACATTCTCCGCTTTCACGCCGTCTACTGGCCCGCCTTCCTCATGAGCGCCGGGCTCCCCCTGCCTTCGACCATCTGGGCCCATGGCTGGCTGACCGTCGACGGCGTGAAGATGTCGAAGAGCCTCGGCAACTTCATCCCCCCGGGGCCCCTCGTCGATGCCTTCGGGGCCGACGTGCTCCGCTATTACCTGATGCGGGATGTCGGCTTCGGTCAGGACGGCGACTTCAGCCATCACAACCTGCTGGCCCGCTACCACGGGGACCTCGGGAACGGACTCGGGAACCTGCTCAACCGGATGGTGGCGTCGATCGTCAAGAAGAACCTCGAGGGGCGCGTGCCGCCGGTCCACCTCGGGGACGGCCGCCCGGAAGACGAAGCGCTCCGGGAGACGGCGCTGCGGGCGGCGAAGGAAGCCGCTGCCCACCTCGATGCCACCGCACCCCACCGCGCCCTCGAGAGCATCTGGGAGCTGGTCGGCGCGGCGAATCGGTACGTCGACCAGACGGCGCCCTGGGCGCTGGCCAAGGCCGGGGACGACGCCCGCCTCCAAGAGGTCGTCTACACCACCCTCGAAGCGCTCCGGATGGCCGGGCTGATGCTCTGGCCATTCATGCCCCGGAAGGCGGACGACCTGCGCGCCCAGCTCGGGTTGACGCCGGTCACCCCCCGGGAAGGCCTGGACCTCTGGCCGAGCGTCTGGGGGGGGCTCGCCCCAAACACGGAGACGGCGCCGGGAGACCCCCTCTTCCCCCGCTTCGACGAAGCCCGGGAACGCCGGCTCCTCGACGAGCTGGTGCCGCCAGCCCCCCCGGCCGGGCCGGCGGCGGAGGCGGCGCAGGGGGAGGCGGGGAAGACGGGACCCGCGGCGCCCCCCCGGACGAGCGGTTCCGGAGCCAGCCCGGGCGCCCCGACGGGGGGCGACGCTGGCCACCCGACGGCGGAAGACGGCGCCGGCGTCATCACCATCGACGACGTCGCCAAGGTCGAGCTCCGCCTCGGTCTGGTGAAGACGGCGGAGAAGGTGAAGAAGAGCAAGAAGCTACTGCGCCTGACCGTCGACCTCGGGGAGGACGCGCCCCGCCAGATCCTGGCCGGGATCGCCGAGCACTACCCCGCGGAGGACCTGGTAGGGAAGCGGGTCGTGGTCGTCGCCAACCTGGCGCCGCGGAAGATGATGGGCCTGGAAAGCCAGGGGATGGTGCTCGCCGCCAGCGCCGGAGGAAGGCTGTCGGTGGTGACCGTCGGGGACGACGGCGCGGGCCCGGAGCTTCCCCCGGGCGCGACGGTCCGATGACCGAACGCTCCCTGGGCCAGTGGTTCCCGCCCCCGGTGCCGACCTTTCGGGCGGCCCTTCGGGACCTGAGCGCCCGCTTTCCCGAATCCCGGGCCGCCGCCGCCCGGCGGCTGGCCTCGGCCTCGGACACTCCGGCGGAGCCGGGGATCGACGACGACGTCGTCGTCTTCGGCGACGGCGACGGCGACGTTGACGGCGGCGCCATCGACCGCGGCGGCAAAGGTGCCCCGACGGGCCGGGAAGGTG
>DAPKRP010000555.1:0-1823 GCA_031800515.1 Polyangiaceae bacterium LLY-WYZ-14_1
GGAGCGCCTGGCCGACGTCCTGTCCCGGCGGGTCGATGGGTTTTCGGGCCCCCTCGCCGTGCGTCAGTTCGACGGCGGCCAATCGAACCCCACCTTCTGGCTCGGGACGCCGGACCGGGCCTACGTGCTGCGGAAGAAGCCACCGGGGAAGCTGCTCCCCTCTGCCCACGCGGTGGAGCGGGAATACCGGGTGATGCGCGCCCTCGCGGCGACACGGGTGCCCGTGCCCCCGGTCCGTCACCTCGAAGAGGATCCGGAGGTCATCGGCACGCCCTTCTACGTGATGGACTTCGTCGATGGCCGACTCTTCCGTAACCCGAGCCTCACGACCCTCGACCGGGAGGAGCGAGGGGCGATCTTCGACGAGCTGGTCCGGGTGCTCGCCGACCTCCATCAGGTCGACGTCGACGCGGTGGGCCTCGGGGACTTCGGCAAACGGGGGGGCTACCTCGGGCGGCAGATCAAGCGGTGGTCCTCTCAATACGAGGCCTCCCGGACCGAGGACGTATCGGCGATGGAAGCGCTCCTCGCCTGGCTGCCGGAGCACGTTCCCGAGGACGACGAGACGACCCTGACCCACGGCGACTACCGCATCGACAACGTCCTGTTCGACCGGCAGGCGCCCCGGGCCCGGGCGGTGCTCGACTGGGAGCTGTCGACCTTGGGCCATCCCCTCGCCGACCTCGCCTACCTGGGCATGGCCTACGACATCGTGATGCCGGACGGGGCGACCCTGGTCGGCGTCGACCTCGAGGCCGCCGGCATCCCGACGGAAGAGGAGCTCGTCGCCCGTTACTGCGCCCTGACCGGCCGGGACGGAGGCATCCCCCACTACCCCTTCTTCAAGGCCTTCTCCCTCTTCCGGCTCGCGGCCATCTCCCAGGGCGTCTACGCCCGCAGCCTTCAGGGGAACGCGAGCTCGACCAACGCCAGCCTCTTCGGCGCCGCCGTCGGTATCCTGGCGGACATCGCCTGCCGCAAGGTCGGGCTCTCCCCCTAGAGGCCGGCGGGGATCGGCGCAGGTCGGGCGAGGTCGGACGAACCCTCGTCAGGAGTCGCCGCGGTCGGCCTCGGAACCGCCGCCGGCAGGGCGCGGGGGCGACGAGCGCAGCGGCGACGACGACGCCGCTCTCGTTTTCTCTCAACCATCCCGGGGGCCCGTCCGAAGCTCTGTCCGGAGCGGCGTGGCCAGGCACGGACGCCGGGCGCGGCTTCGATGACGATAGCAACCGTCCCGGTTCGGGACGGCCGGGGCCGCCTGTTCGATCGATGCTCCGGTTCGAGGCTCTTGGAAGCTCAAGGAAGAGGACACCATGAGTAGTTTTTCGATTCTCACCAACGTCGCCTCGCTGAACGCTCAGCGGAACGTCCGCAAGACCCAGATGGACCTGGCGGGCAACCTCGGCCGGCTTTCCAGCGGCCTGCGCATTCAGACCGCGGCCGACGATGCCGCTGGCCTCGCCATCAGCGAGGAGTTCAAGTCCCAGATCCGCAGCCTGGGTCAGGCGGAGCGGAACGCCCTCGATGGGGTCAGCTTGATCCAGGTCGCCGAGGGGGCGATGAACGAGATCGCCGGCATCCTGACCCGCATGCGCGAGCTTTCGATGCAGTCCGCCACCGGCACCATCGGCGATAGCGAGCGCCAGTTCATCCAGAACGAGTTCACCGCGCTGACGGAAGAGATCGACCGAATCGCCGCGGTCACCGAGTTCAACGGCCAGAGCCTCCTCGACGGCACCCTCGACAGCGGCGCCGGCGGCATCGACTTCCAGGTCGACATCAACAACACCTCGAACGACCGCATCAACGTCTCCATCGAAGCC
>DAPKRP010000556.1:0-1640 GCA_031800515.1 Polyangiaceae bacterium LLY-WYZ-14_1
GGCCGGCTTCTTCGGGGTCGGCGTGCTCTGGGACCTCGCCGGGACCGACACCTACCAGCTCGGCACCTTCGGCCAGGGGGGCGGCTACTTCGGGCACGGGCTGCTGATCGACGGCGCCGGAGACGACCGCTACGGGGTCTACACGACCGGCCTTGGCGTCGGTAAGCCTGGCGGACACGGCCTCGCCCTCGACCTCGCCGGGGACGACTTCTACCTCTGCTACCACGCGGCGGACGGGGAGGAGCTGCCGGACGCCTACCCCGACCTCCTCGGCTTCGAAAACCAAACGCCCTACGCCCGGGGCGACTCCTACCACTATTCGAACGTCTGCCAGGGGGCGGGCTGGGGCTTCCGGCACGAATGGATCGACGGCGCGGCCCTGTGGATGGGAGGCCTCGGGGCGCTGGTCGATCTCGGGGACGGCGACGACGTGCACGAGGCCGACGTCTTCTCGATGGGCATGGGCTTCGTCTACGGCTTCGGCTTCCTCTACGACGGCGGGGGAGACGACCGCTATCGGACCTTCTGGTGGGGGCCGGGCGCCTCCGCCCACATGGGGGTCGCCCTGTTCCTCGAGGATGGCGGCGACGACGACCTCTACGTGACCCGAGCGTCGGGGACCTGGGGCTTCGACTGGGGCAGCAGCTGGGTCATCGATCGCGAAGGGGACGACCGCTATGGCGGCCACGTCCGCTACGGCGAGGGCTACACCTTCGGCCACTCCTTCTTCCTCGATCTCCAGGGAGACGACGCCTACAACGCCGGCCCCGCCCCCCGGTCGGACGTCCTCTTCGGCGCTGTCCGGGTCGCCTCTCCCGGGCGGCCCCAGGTGGGCGCCTTCCTCGACCTAGGCGGCGGCGTCGACACCTACGGCGACCCGGAGCCCGGGCCCGGCAACGATACGACCTGGTCCCTGGCGCCCCGGGGAGAAGGGGCGGACCCGTCCCTCCACCTCGGCATCGGGATCGACCGGTAGCCCCGGCGTCCCGCTCCGTCCCCCGCGACGAGGAGCTGGGGCTCGCCAGGGATTCCTCAACACCCTCTCAGTCCTCGGAGCGGTCCTCGAGCCAGGCGTCGTAGGAGCGCAAGAGGGCGCGTTCGAGCAGGTGGCCGACGTGGTGCGCCCCTCGGGGGGTCAGGTGCTTCAGGTCGCCGCTCACCCGAGGGCTCGCCTCCCGGACCCAGCGGGCCATGGTCCCCTCGCCGCCGACGGCGCGAAACAAGTCGTAGAAGGCGCATCCCGTCCGCTCGGCCACCTCGCGCTGGGCGGCCACGACCCGGGGCACCCGAGGCTGTGTCCGTGCTCGGCCGACCTCGTCCCGCTCCCCCGAGTCGAGGACGGAGACGACCAAGCAGGACGCCTCCGGGCGCCCCCGCCGCGCCGCGGCGATGGCCGCCGCGTAGCCATCGACGAAACGCCCCCGGGAAAAGCCGACCGCGTCCTGGACCGCATCGTTCCCGCCCATCCAGAAGACCAGGAGGTCCGGCGCCCGGGCGGCGACCTGCCCGGCCCAGTGCCCTGGGTCGAAGCGGAGCAGGGTGCGGGCGAAGGCGCCGACCATCATCAGGGCGTCCACGACCACCCCGGGACCGCCGCGTTCGAAGACCACCCCGTACAGGTCGAGGGGACCGAAGGGAGG
>DAPKRP010000557.1:0-3539 GCA_031800515.1 Polyangiaceae bacterium LLY-WYZ-14_1
GCTGGGGCGCGTTTACGCGCCTCCGGGAACTCGAGGGAGACCCGGCGCTCGCGGCGGAGCCCGAGGGCCCCGACGGTTCCGGCGGCGGGCCGCTCCGGTCCACCCCGCCCGTCCTCGGCGAGCGCCTCGAGATCGGCTCGGTCGTCGTCCGCCGGGAGCGCATCCTGCTGGAGATGGAGCACCTCGTGCTGCCCGCGGGCGCCCTGGTCGCGGTCACGGGACCGAACGGCGCGGGCAAAAGCACCTTGGTCCATGCCCTCGTCGGGGCGATCCCCGCGGAGGTCGGCCTTCTCCGCCTCGACGGGAGGCCCCTGCACCGGGGGGAGCTGTCCCGGCTGTTCGCCTGGCTCCCCCAGGAGCCGACCCTCTGGTCCGGGACGGTGCGGGAAAACCTCGCTGCCCGGGGTCGGTCTCCGCGGGCGATCGCCGAAGCCGTCGACGCCGCTGGCCTCGCCCCGGTCCTCGCGTCCCTTCCGGAGGGTCTCGGAAGTCGCCTCGGCGTCGGGGGGGCGCCGCTCTCCGCCGGGCAGAAGCAGCGCGTCGCCCTGGCCCGGGCCCTCGCGGACCCGGCGCCCATCCTGGCCCTGGACGAGCCCTTCAGCGCCCTCGACGAGGCCACCGCCGAGGACCTGGAGGCCCGGCTCCTCGCCCTTCGAGGTCGGCGCACCATGCTGGTCGTGACCCACCGGCGCTCCCTCCTCGACCGCGCCGACCACTGCGTCCGCCTCGACCGAGGACGCCGGGCCGGCGGGTCCGATGCCATCGCCAGGGGGGTCCTCGAGGGGGCCGCGCCCCATCACGGCCGGGGTGCGCTCTAGGCTGTAGGTAGTATCCAGGGCGATGGCTGTTTTTCCGCCGCCGATGCGGGCACGCCCCCTTCCGGCCGGACCACCGGTGCGGCGTCGGACGACGCTGCTGCTCCTCGGCGTCATCGTCGTCCTGGCGCCGTCGCCGGGGAGGGCCCAGGCGCCGACCGGGGGGGCGCGCCCGCCCGGCCAGTCCCTGGTGCTCGGGGACCCGGCTGGCCCCTCGGTGCCCGTCCGCCTACTGCCCGGCCGCCGGGGGGGCACCGTGCTCCAGGTGGGGGGGCGCCGATACCCCCTGTCGAGGGACCGGCGGCTGACGGAGCTCTTCCTGGCCCCCGTCGACGTCGCCGCCGACCGCCGGGTCGCCGTCGTGATCGGAGGGCCCCGGGACGCGGGCGTCGCCGCTGTCCTCGGAGGGAGCAGCCGTCGTCCGGAGCTGCTCTGGACCGCTTCCCTCGCCTGGCAGGGGGAAGACCTCGGGGAACGCCGCCGGGGACGGGTCGACTTCGACGAGGACCTGACCGGAGACGGGTTCCGCGACGTCGTCGTGGGATGGGCGAAGGAGGGCGTCTCCCCTTGCCTGCCGGAGCGCAGCCTGCTCGACCCCCACGCCGTCGACCCCGGGAGCGGCCGGCTGCGTCCGGTCGTCCTGCGTCGGATCGCGGAACCGGTTCCCGAGGCGCGGCTGGCGCGGCTCCCCCCGGACACGCCGCCGCCCACCATCGGAACGCTCCGCTTTCAGGCCACCTCGGACCCGACGAGCACGGACCCGGCGGCGCGCCTGACCGACGGGGACCCGGGCACGGTCTGGCAGACCTACCGCGGGGGCGACGGTCGCGGCGAGTTCGTCGTGGGTCGGTTCGATGGGGGGCGGGTCGCGGCGGTCGACCTCGTCTCCGTCGGAGACGGCGGGCCCCCCCGGCCTCCGCCCCCGGCGGAGCTCGCCCTCGTCGACGCCGGGGGACGGGCCGTCGCGGTCCCGATACCGGACGACCTCCGTCCCGGGGAGGTGCTCCGGGTGGAGCCACCCCCGGACGGACCGCTCTTCGATGGGCGCTGCCTGGCCCTGGTCGTCCGGCGGACCCGGCCCAGCCATCGGGAAGACGGGGTGGCGCTTGCGGAGGCGCGGGCCTGGAGCGCGGTGGAGCAGCGCGGCGGGGTCGCGGCGGTGGTCGACCGGTTGGGGCTCCCCGGGACCCCCGGGGACCAGGCGGCGGACATCCTCGCCGAGGCCGGTGCGGAGGGAGCCGAGGCCCTCGAAGGTGCCTGGGACGAGCTGCCGGCGCCGGGCCGCCGACGAGGCGCCCGGGTGGCCGCCGGGAGCGCTCGACGCACGCTCCACGCCCGGGTGGCCCGGGACCCGAACGCGGCGGTCCGCCGCGCCTTTCTCGAGGCGGCGAACCGAAAGCGGAACGCCGCGGCCCTGGCGGCTCTGGCCCGCTCCGGGACACCCGAGGCGGACGAGGCGGCCCTTGCGCTCGTCGCCGTGGCGGGCGGGGAGGCGGTGGCCGTCCTGGCGGACGCCCTGGCCGCCCCCGGGGGCACGGAGCGGCCTGGCCTCCGGGAGGCGCTCCGCCGGGCCGGCCGGCGGGTTCCCGAGGCCGTCCGCGCCCGCTTCGGCCGGGCCGCCCAGCCGCCGGAGCCGGGAGAGGACGCGGCGCCCGCACTCCCCATCGACCAGGCCGCCGCACTGGCTCTGGCCCTCGCCCCCGTCGACCCCCTGGCACCTCTGGTCGGAGGCCTCCTCGAAGGGCGGGCGCCGACGGCGGAGACCTTTCCGGACCGCTGGCGCTTCGTCGCCGCCGTCGCCGCCGCCGGGCCGTCGGTCTCCTTCGACGCCGACTGGCTCCGAGGGGTGGCCCAGGCGTCGGAGGAGTGGATGCTTCGGGAGGCGGCCCTCGCCGCCCTGGCGGACCGGGGCATCGCCGACCCCTCGGACCTGCTTCGGGGCGCCGACGACCCGAATCCCCGGGTCCGGGCGCGGGCGGTCGTCGCCCTGGGGGACCGTTCCCTCGCCCGGGAGCGTCTCTTGGCGCTGGCGCGGACCGACCCCTGGCCCCTGGTGCGGGCGGCGGCTCTCGAAGGGCTGGCCGAGCCGACGACGGCCGACCAGGCCCCGCCGGGCGGAGGATCCGTCTTTCGGGAGGCCCTCGGGGACGCGAACAAGCGGGTGCGGGCCGCCGCTCTCCGGGGGCTGGCGGTCCGGGGGGACCGGGGAGCCTGGCCCCTCGTCCAGCGCCGCCTGCGGGACCGGGACGAATGGCCGGAGGTGCTCGAGGCAGCCGTCCGCTACGTGCAGGCCACCTGCCGGGAGGAGGCCGTGGCGGAGCTCCAGGGGCTGGTCGGCCGCACCGCTCGCCCGGACCCCTGGGACCCGGACGTCGGCGTCGCGGTGACCGCCCTGGCCGCCATGGCGAGCCTGCCCGGGGCCGAGGTGGACGAGACCCTGGTGGAGGCGACCTCTCCCCTTTTCCCTCCGGCGGTTCGGCGGGCGGCGGAGCGGGCCCAGCGGGAGCGGACGCCCTGCCGCTGATTCCCGGTAGGCACGCCTGGGGAGGGCCGTGATACGGTCCGCGCCCCATGCGTTCCCAGACGAACCGAACGATCGCCTCAGGCACCCACGGCAGCCCGCGACCCCTGGCGCCGCCCCCGGTCTGGTCGACCCGCGTGATCCTGGTCGGCGCCGTGGCCGGGATGTCCCTTCCGCTCTTCGGCTGCGAGCCCGGGGCGGCG
>DAPKRP010000558.1:0-7427 GCA_031800515.1 Polyangiaceae bacterium LLY-WYZ-14_1
GGCACCCGCTGCGTCCCGGCCACGGGCCGGTGCGGTCAATGCGTCGAGGTGGGTGGCGAGTGGAGCCCCGGCGAGGTCTGCTGCGACGGCAGCGCGCCGGTCCGAGACCCGCTCGACCCCACCGACCCCACGCTCTACTGCAGGGAACCCTGCAATGACCGGGGCTACTTGCGGGGTTGAAGCAGCGGGTGCGACGCCCAGGTGGTCCGGGTCGGCGATGAGCGGGGGCGTGCGCAGGCTCACCCCCACGTGGGGCGTGGGAACCGGCCCACGCATTGGTTGCGGTATCGGGACGGGAACCCGCTCCGGCCGTCGCCGCCGGTGGTCCTGGGACGCCCCCGGGCGCGGGTCGGGCGCGCGGGCGCGGATCGGGCCGGAGGCTGCTAACCTTCCGCCGCGGATCTCCATGGACGCCTCCGAGTTCGAACAGCTCCTCTCCGACGTCGAGACCCGCCTCGACCGGCTCAAGGCGCTCTACGAGCAGTGGTTCCAGGGGCTCGAGCGGCTCGAGCCCACCGTTCCCCGCAAGGCGGTGGAGCGGGGGCTCGCGGCGCTACGTCGGGAACAGCCGCGAAACACCGCGCTCCGCTTTCGCTTCCAGTCGCTCCAGCAAAAGTGGAACACCTACACCACCTACTGGCAGCGGATCGCCCGACAGATCGAAGAAGGAACCTATCGGCGGGACCTGCTGCGGGCCCGCCGCCGCCGGCAGCAAGCGCGGGAGCTTCCAGGGCAGGGCGTCGATCGGACCGAAGCGTCGACCCCGGAGCTCGAGGTCGACATCGACGTCGAGCACGACTTCGACGTGGACGCCGCCCTGGACGCCCTGGACGCGGCGCGCCTCCCCTCTCAGCCCGGCTCGGTCCGCCCCGCCGCCACCGGCGCCTCCCCGCCGGGCTCCTCCACCGGCGGCGGCTCCGCCCCGGCCCGTCCCGCCGTCGCCCTGTCCCCCTTCGGCAGCGTCGCCTCCCGAGGCACTGCGTCCGCCGGGAGGACCGGATCCCCGTCGACTGGTGCCGGGCGGAGCACCTCTGCCTCGGCGCCCGTGCCGCCCCATCCGGGCGGGGGAAGCCCGCCGTCGGGTCGACGTCCCGTCTCCGTGTTTCCCCCGCCGACCCCGGTCGCGGGTACCCCGGCGGCCGGTGGAGCGTCCCGCCCCCCGATGGCCCCCTCCGCCGGCGGCCGGGGTGGCCGGGTGCCGGACGAGGGCCGGCTGCGCCAGATCTACGACCAATACCTGCAGGCGCGTCGCTCGAACAACGAGCGCACGGACAACGTGCCCTTCGAGACGGTGGCCAAGAGCATCCGACAGATGGTCCCGAAGCTTCAGAAGAAGCACGCCGGGAAGCGCATCGACTTCGAGGTGGTGGTCAAAGATGGCCGGGTCGGGCTCAAGCCCGTCGCCCGGAAGACCTGACGTCGCGCCCCGGCGAAGCTCCCCCGGGTGTTCTCGGGCCCGTCAGGACACGAGCTCGTAGACGCCGGTGTCGTCGTCGCCGCCGCCGCCCCGCCGTCGCCAGCCCGCGTGCGGTCCCTGGTCGTCGTCCCCGGGGGCATCGGCGGCGGCGGTGACGGTTCCCGACGAGCTTCGGTCGGGTCCCGCCAGGGCCTGGCGCATCGCCTCCCGGAGGCGCGTAAGGGTCTCCGGCTGGTGGGCGCTGACCAGGACCCCACCCGCCCGTCGAGCGAGGTGTCGGGCGATCGGCGGGTCCAGGGCATCCGCCTTGTTGCAGACGAGGAGGCGCGGCACCCGATCGAGGTCGAGCTCTTCGAGCAGCCGCGCGGTCGTCTCGAGGTGGTCTTCGTAGCGGGGGTCCGACAGATCGACGACCTGCAGCAGGAGGTCCGCGTCCTGCGCTTCTTCGAAGGTGGCCCGGAAGGCGGCGAAGAGCTCCGAGGGCATCTGCCGAATGAAGCCCACCGTGTCCGAGGCCACCGCCTCGACGACCCCGTCGTCCGCGTCGTGGGGATATTCGTCGCCCTCCGGAGGGGCCAGCCGCAGGCGACGGGAGCGGGTGTCGAGGGTGGCGAAGAGCTTGTCTTCCGCGAGGACGTCGCTGCCGGTCAGGGCGTTCAGCAGAGTGCTCTTTCCCGCGTTCGTGTAGCCCACGATCGCCACCGCCGGGATGTCCCGACGGTTTCGCCGTCGCCGTCGTTCCCGCCGCTGCTTGCCGAGCTTTCGCAGCTGATCCTGCAGGCGGGTGATGCGTTCCCGCGCGCGGCGCTTGCCGATCTCGAGCTTCGTCTCCCCCGGACCCCGACCGCCGATGCCGCCGGTCAGGCGGGAGAGGGCGTCGTCCTTCTGCCCGAGCCTCGGCAGGAGGTACCGCATCTGGGCGAGCTCGACCTGAAGCTTGCCGTCCCGGCTTTCCGCCCGCTGGGCGAAGATGTCCAGGATGAGCTGGGTGCGGTCCAGGACCTTGAGGTCGGTGAGCCGGGCGATGGCGGCGGACTGGGCCGGCGTGAGGTCCGTGTCCAGGATCAGCACCTCCGCGTCGACCTGCATCGCGCGGATCACGACCTGTTCGAGGCGCCCCCGGCCGAGCACGTACTTCGGATCGACCCGGTCGCGGATCTGGAGGACCGTGTCGGCGACGTCGACCCCGGCCGTCCGGGCCAGCTCCTCGAGCTCTCGGAGGCTGTCCTCTGCCGCCCAGGCGTGCCGCTTGTCGGAGACGTGGACGAGGATCGCGCGACCGTCCTTCGCCTGCACCGGTCGGGAGCGGGCGAGGCGCGCGAACTCCGTCTCGAGGGCGGTGACGAGCTCGGCGACGTCGAGGTGGGCCTTCGCGTAGGGGATGGGCCCGACGGTCTCGTAGGGAGGCTCGCCGTTGGCTTCGCCCCCGTGGGGCGCGACGTGCCCGTAGTAGACGGTGCCCGGACGGCCGTCGGGGCCGAGACAGATCGCGGCCACCAGGTCGAGGCGAAGGCGGACCAGGTCGACCAGGTCGTCCCGGGTGAGGGGCTCGTCCCGAAGGTGGGTGTGGATCAGCCGGAGGCCCCGAAGCCGGCCCCGGGCGGCCCGGAGTCGCCCGAAGTCGGGGAGGTCGAGCTTCGTCGCATCCCCGACGATCACGAAGTCGACGGTCCCGGAGCGGTCGACCAGCACGCCGACCTGGCGGCCGGTCGCGCTCGAGACTTCGGTCAGGGAGCGGGTCAGCTCGGGGGTGGAGAGCCGGTCCAGGGGGACCCGACGCCGGTAGATCCGCTCGAGGGCACGGAGCTCGGCGCTCGCGAGCCCCGTCGTGTTTCCGTACACTTGCAAGTGCCGAAAACCATACGTCCCCCCGACGCCGTCGTCCACCGACCGCAATTGCAGGGACGTGCCGGGGTTGCTACATCCGCCCCGAGCTCGCCGCACCCGAGCTCCCCCGGTCCCGGTCGGTCCTCGCGACCGGCCCGGCCGAGCGTGTTCCTCATCGCGCTGCGCCGACCCGGCGGGCGAGCTCTTCCTTCCCGCCATGGCGGACGACGTCGACCCCCGCGACCCCGACTCCCCAGGAGAGGAACCGCGGTCTCGTCGTCGCCGACGGCGGCGCGACCCCGAATCCATCGACCGGAGTCGGGACGACCAGGGCGGGGGCAGCGACCCGCCCCGTCCGCCGCGTGCCCGGGGACGCCGTCTCCGGGCCCGGGTGGGCGATGACGACGAGGTCGACCTCCACGTCGGCGACCTCGATCTCGACGACGAGGACGACGGGCCGTCGGCGCCTCCCCGGTCGAAGGGCAGGAGGCGGATGCCGGGGTCGGTGGGTCGTGGCCGAGACGACCTCCCTCGCCGGCGGCGACGGCTCGACCAGGACGACGAGGACGAGGATGAGGGGACTCGCGCGACGGCGCCCTGGGAACGCGACCCGGAGGCGCCGGTCCCCCGGGTGGTCCCCGCCGCGATCCGCCTGGACGACATCGATCCGGATGCGGCCAAGGTGGTGAAGCGGCTCGTCCGGAGCGGGCACGTCGCCTATCTGGTCGGCGGCAGCGTCCGGGATCTTCTCCTCGCTCGCCGGCCGAAGGACTTCGACGTCGCCACCAGCGCCCGGCCGAACGAGGTGCGCAGCCTCTTCCGAAACTGCCGGATCATCGGACGGCGGTTCCGGCTGGCCCACATCCTCTTCGGAGGCGGCAAGATCATCGAGACGGCCACCTTCCGGCGCGACCCCGGCGCCGACGTCTTCGACGACCCGGAGATCGCCTCCCGCCTGGTCGCCGTCACCCCGAACGGGAAGGACGGCCCCGTCGAGGACGACGCCCCGGAGACCTCGACGCCCTCGGCCAGCCTGGCTCCGGATCCGATCGAGCGGGACGACGTCCTCATCCGCCACGACAACGTCTTCGGCGAGCCCCACGAAGACGCGATCCGCCGGGACTTCACCATCAATGGCCTCTTCTACGACGTCCACCGGAACGAGGTCATCGACTACGTCGGCGGGCTCGCGGACGTGGAGGCACGGGTCATCCGGACCATCGGCTCCCCGGCCCTCCGGCTGCGGGAAGATCCGGTGCGCATCCTCCGGGCGATCAAGTTCAGCGCCCGCCTCGACCTCGGGATCGATCCCGACCTCTACGATGCGATGGTGGTCACCCGGGACGACCTGAGGCGCTCGGCGCCGCCCCGGGTGCTCGAGGAGGTGCTCCGGCTGCTGCGGGGCGGGGCGGCGCACCGGTCCGTGTTCCTGGCTCTCGAGACCGGGGTGCTCTCGGTGGTGCTCCCGGAGGTGGCCGCCCTGCTCGACGATCTGCCCCTGCCGGCGTTCTGGGCGCGCCTCGACGTCGTCGACCAGCGCCAGCGGGCGGGCCAGCTGCCCACGGACGCGGTGCTGCTCGCCACCCTGCTCCACGACGCCCTCGACGAAGAGCTGCGGGATGTCCGGGATCAAGCCGCCGCCTTCGAGGATTTCATGGACGGCGTGGTGGAACGCTTCGCCGTGCCACGGCGCCTGAAGGAACGCCTTCGGTCCGTCGTGATCGCCCAGCGGCGGCTCGCCCAGGGCCGGATCGGGTCGCTGCCCCGGCGGGATTTCTTTCCCGAGGCAGCGACGCTCCATGCGATCGACCTCGAAGCCCAGGGGAAGCCGGTGCCGGAATGGGCACGCAAGCCGGAGGCCGCCACCCCGGAGCCGACGGGGAGCGGCCGCCGCCGCCATCGCCGCCGCCGCCGGCGCTGATCCCCCTTCCCCGTCAGCCGTCGGGGCGGCCGACCCGGAGGCGAAAGCTGCGCAGGAAGTCGTCGTCCACCCGGGTCGCGTCCGGGAGCCCCTCGCCGAGGTTGGTCACCACGACGAGCACCTGGCGCGTCTCCCGGTCCGGGACGACGGGCAGGTAGGCCCGCGGCTCCCGCCGGATCGGTGCGCTCATGCGGCCGAGCTCGCGCCCCGTCGCGTCGAGGCGGAGCGCCGTCATGCCCCAGTCCACGCCCACCTCGCCCTGGAGCCAGAAGCCCAAGGGGACGTCCCGGGGGGCCGCGGCGACATCGAACAGCAGGTAGGCGCTTCCGGTGGGATGAAGCCCTGGCTCGGGGCCGGGAACCTCGAAGGCACGGCCGCCGTACCGGTAGTGCCCCGCGGCTCGCACCCGCGCCTCCGGCCCGAGCCCGGCGATGGTCGGCCAGGGCGCTCGGAGGGGTCGGCCCGCAGCCCACCGGTCCACGGCGAACCCTTCGAGCAGCTGGGGCAGGCGAAGCCCCTGCGGCTCGACCGTGGCCTCGAGGGCGTGCCAGAGGTCGGGCCAGGCCCGGAGACCGCCGGCCTCCGGCTGCCAGGTCAGCTGGCGAGATGCGTCCCAGACGTCCCGGAGGTAGCGGCCATCGGGGGTGGCGAGGCGGTCCGAGAGCAGCCCGACGAGGAGGGCTCCCCCGGCCCCCCGGTCCGGCGGTCCTGGGTCGATCAGCGCCTCCCCGGGGTGGGTCTGCTGGTGGACCACGGGGCGACCGAGGCAGCCGTACTGCCCGGAGACGCGATGGGCCAACCAGGCCGCCGTGGCCCGACGCCAGGCCAGGGCCTCCGCCGGGTCGAGGGCCAAGAGCAGAGCGTCGGCATACGCCATCGTCGCGCAGGCCAGAAGCGCCCCGCGGGGAACGAACGGGTCCAGCACGGCATAGGTGATGCCCCGGTCGAGGTGGGAGGGGCGGTACATCCCGTCGAGGCGCCCCTCGGCGGGCGCGCCGGCGACCAGGTAGAGGTCGAAGCCGCTCCGGCCCCCGCGGCCCCCATCGTCCGGCGGGGGCAACCATCCGCCGGCGTCGAGGGCGACGCGGGCGGTCTCGAGGGCGTCGAGGACCTCGTCGAGTCGCCCCTCCGGAACGCCCTCGTCGACGGCGTGGACGGCGAGGGGTCGCAGAGGGGCGAAGCGGCTGTCGACGACCGGTCCCGGTCGAGGCGTCGCGTCCGGGATCGGCACCCGGGCGCCGGTCCACCGAGGCGTCGCGTTCGCCACCATCGCCTCGGCGAGCTCCTTGGCGCCGGGGAAGTCGGCGCCGGCGGGGGCCGGGTCGAAGGTCAGCGCCAGAGGCAGGAGAGCCCCGGCGCCGAGGGCGGCCGCGGCGGTGCCCAGGCGGGCCATGTGAAGGATTTGACACGTTCTTCCCGGTCCATCTAGATGGGGGCCGGAGGACGGCGGCGATGGCCGAAGAACGCTTCGATCCCGGTGGTTTCTACGAGCTCGACCTCGCCCGAGGGCAGCTCCTCGCGCGGGGCGGCGGTCCCGTGGTCGCCCTCGATCGGGAGGTGGTCGCCGGCCTCCTCGGGGCGGTGGTCGAGGGGGACGGGGAAGAGCCCGTGGCCCGGCTCGGTGCCCGGCTCGGCGCCGCGGTCGACCGTACCTTCGGGGACGACGCCGCCTCCCGGCACCCGGAGGCGGTCGCCGGCCGGGTCGCGGACATCCTCGGGGTCCTCGGCTGGGGCCGGGTCGTCTTCGAGCGGTGGGGCGAGGCGCTCACCCTTCGCTGGGCGGACCCTCCCGTCTCCCCTCGGGTGGCCGCGCCGCTTCTGTCCGGGGTGCTCTCCGCGCTGGCCGACCGGGAGGTCGCCTGCGTCGCCGTCTCCGACGAGCGCTTCGTCGCCGTCGACCCCGCCATCGCCGGGATGGTTCGGGAATGGGCGGAGTCCGGGGCGGACGCGGCGACGGTGGCCGGCCGACTCCACGGGCGGGAAGGCGGTGCCTCGGCGTGACCGGCGATCCCACCCTGGCCTCGCGGCGGGCCCGTCTCGAAGGGCTGCTCGGCCGCGTGCAGCGCAACCGGCAGCGCCCCCGCCCCGCGCCTTCTCCGGCTCAGGCTGCCGGACCGGCCCCGGGCGGCGCCGCCGCGACGCCCCGGGCCCCGGACGCCCCGGCGGCGCCCCGGGAGCGCCGGCCCTTCCCCCGAAAGACCCGGTCCTCCCCGGCGATCCCGGCGGTGCGGCCGCCGACCCCGGTCCCCCCGGAGCCCACCC
>DAPKRP010000559.1:0-3018 GCA_031800515.1 Polyangiaceae bacterium LLY-WYZ-14_1
CGACCCTTCTGCTCGTCCTGCGGTCCGCTTTCCATGCGGCGAGCATACGCAATCGACGCGTCGGTTCCGCAGCTACCGGTGCGCCCCGCCCGTCGTCCCGGGGACGCCGAATGCGCGCGCGTTGCGGCTCCGATCCATCACGCGCCCTTTCTCACCGGCCTGCTACTGTCCCGGGCGCATGATCCCTCGCTACTCCCCGCCGGACCTGGTAGCGCTGTGGTCGCCGAGCCGGAAGCTCGCGACCTGGCTCGACGTCGAGCTGGCCGCCTGCGCCGCCATGGAGCGGGCGGGCACCGTTCCCGAGGGCACGGCGGACGCGGTCCGGGGCGCCGTGGGGGACCGCCTGGACGCCGACCGGGTCGACGAGATCGAGCGGGAGACCCGCCACGACGTCATCGCCTTCCTGACCCACGTCGAAGAGCTCGCAGGCCCCCCCGCCCGCTGGCTCCACCTGGGGATGACCTCCTCGGATGTGCTCGACACGGCCCTCGGCATCCTGCTTCGGGATGCCGGCGACCTGCTCCTGTCCCGTACCGATGCCCTCCTCGCCGCCCTGGCGGATCGCGCCGACGAGCACCGTCGGACCCCGGCGATCGGTCGAAGCCACGGCATCCACGCCGAGCCGGTGACCTTCGGGCTCCAGCTCGCCGGGCATCACGCGGAGCTCGCCCGGGGGCGCCGCCGGCTGGCCACGGCCCGAGAGGAGATCGCCGTCGGGAAGATCGCAGGGGCGGTCGGCACCTACGCCCACCTGACCCCGGCGGTAGAGGCGGACGCCCTGGGGCGGCTCGGGCTGCGGCCGGAGACGGCGGCGACCCAGGTGGTCGCCCGGGACCGGCACGCGGCCTTCTTCGCCGCCCTCGGGGTGGTGGCCGCGGGGATCGAGCGGTTGGCGACCAACGTGCGCCACTGGCAGCGGACGGAGGTCGGCGAGGCGGAGGAGCGGTTCGGCAAGGGCCAGAAGGGCTCGAGCGCGATGCCCCACAAGCGGAACCCGGTGCTCAGCGAGAACCTCACCGGCCTCGCCCGGGTGGTGCGCAGCGCCGTCGTGCCCGCCCTCGAAAACGTCGCCCTCTGGCACGAGCGGGACATCAGCCACTCCTCCGTCGAGCGCATGATCGCCCCCGACGCCACGACGACCCTCGCCTTCATGCTGGACCGGGCCCGGGGGCTCGTCGCCGAGCTGGTCGTCTATCCCGAGCATCTGGCGCGGAACCTGGAACGTTCCGGCGGCCTCTGGGCCAGCGAGGGCGTGCTGCTGGCCCTGGTGAACGCCGGCCTTCCCCGGCAGGAGGCCTACGTGCTCGTGCAGCGGAACGCGATGCGGGCCTTCCGGGGAGAAGGGGACTTTCGGGAGCTCCTGCTCGCCGACGAAGCCATCCGAGCCCGCCTCGACGCGGACGCCGTCTCCGCCTGCTTTTCCCTGGAGCACGCCCTGGCCCACGTCGACGGCATCATCGACCGCGTGCTCCGAGCCGGCGCGACGGGGGAGCTTCCCGCCGCCGGTCCTCCCCCATCGGAGCCTGGCGACCCTCCCCCGGAGGCTCGGTGAGCGACCCCCCCGTCGACCTCGACCGACTCTGGGCCGGGCTCGGGCAGACCCTCGAGCACGCCCGCCTCGACGAGCTGGGCCCGGTACAGCAGGGCAAGGTCCGGGACGCCTACGCCCTCGGCGATGGGCAGCGGCTCCTGGTGACGACGGACCGGATCAGCGCCTTCGACCGCGTCCTAGGCACCCTGCCCTACAAGGGACAGGTGTTGAACCGCCTGTCCGCCTGGTGGTTCGAGCAGACCCGGGACATCGCGCCCAACCACCTCCGGTCGGTCCCGGACCCGAACGTGACCGTGGCCGTCGACTGCACGCCCCTGCCGGTGGAGCTCGTGATGCGGGCCTTTCTGACCGGGGTGACCTCCACCAGCATCTGGACCCACTACGAGCGGGGGGAACGGGTGTTTTGTGGCCACCGGCTGCCGGAAGGGCTCCGAAAGCACGACCGCCTGCCGGAGCCGTTGCTCACCCCGAGCACGAAGGCCGCGGACGGGGGACACGACGAGAGCGTCTCCCGGGAGGAGCTGCTGCGACGGGGGGTGGTCTCGGAAGAGGACTTCGACCGGGCCGCCGGCATGGCCGCCGCCCTCTTCCGACGGGGGCAGGAGATCTGCGCCGAACGGGGCGTGATCCTGGTCGACACGAAATACGAGGTCGGCAAGACCCCGGACGGGACGCTGGTGGTGATCGACGAGATCCACACCCCCGACTCGTCCCGATTCTGGCGGGCGGAAAGCTACGAGGCGCGGCTCGCGGATGGAGACGACCCGGAGCCCTTTAGCAAGGAGTTCGTCCGGGAGTGGCTCGCCGACCAGGGCTACCGGGGGGACGGTCCGCCCCCAGCGCTTCCGGACCAGGTGCGGGTCGAAGCGGCCCGCCGCTACATCGAAGCCTGCGCCGCGATCATGGGCGTGCCCTTCGACCCGGACCCGGAGGACCCGATGCCCCGCATCCGCCGTCATCTGGTCGATGCCGGCGTCCTCCGAGGCGACTAGCGACGGAGGCCCGGGGCGGCCTCGAGGAGGCGACGAATCGTGAAAGCGAATGTCTACGTGACCCTGAAGACCGAGGTGCTCGACCCCCAGGGCGACGCGGTGCGCCGGGCCCTGGGGGACCTGGGCTACGAGGGAGTCCGCTCCGTTCGGGTCGGCAAGCTCGTCGAGATCGAGACGAGCGACCAGGACGGAGACGAGGCGGCCCGGGCCCGGCTCGAGGAGATGGCCCGAAAGCTCCTCGCCAACCCGGTGATCGAAGACTTCCGGCTCGAGCTCCTGCCCTGAGTTAGGCGCCCCGAGCCCGGAAGCCCCCTCCCGGCCCTCTCAGGGGAAGGGAGGCGGGAAATCGTCGTCGTCGTCGTCACCGCCCGGCATGCCGCCATCGCCGCCGCTTTCGGTGACCAGGATCGTGTAGTCGCCGGCGTCTCCCTCCGAGAGCCCGTCGACGATGATCGTCGCGACGGCGTTCGCGGC
>DAPKRP010000560.1:0-5001 GCA_031800515.1 Polyangiaceae bacterium LLY-WYZ-14_1
CCCCGGCGAAGCTTCCCGAACCGGGGGATCCGGACGTGCTCTACGTCATCGACGTCAGCGGCTACGTCCATCGCGCCTACCACGTCCACGCCGCTCAGGGCCGGGCCTTCTCGACGAGCAAGGGGGAGCCGACCTTCGCCGTGCTGACGGTCAGCCAGATGCTGCTCAAGCTGCTGCAGGATCAGCGCCCGGGGCGCCTCGCCATCGCCCTCGACTCGAAGGCCTCGGATCGGAAAGAGCGCTACCCGAAATACAAGGAGAACCGGAGCGCGGCGCCGCCGGACCTCTTTCAGCAGTTCGAGCGGGTGCTGCAGATCGCCGACGCCTTCGGCATCCCGCGCTTCGAGCACGACGGGGCCGAGGCCGACGACGTGATCGCCACCATCGTCCGCCTCGCCCGGGAACAGGGGTGGCGGGTCGTGCTCGTCGGCGCCGACAAGGACCTGCTGCAGCTCGTCGGGGACGACGTCGTCATGTACGACACCATGTACGAGCGCCTCCTCGGGCCGGCGGAGACCCGGAAGAAGCTCGGCGTGCCCCCGGCCCAGGTGCGGGACTACCTGGCGCTGGTCGGCGACACCTCGGACAACGTCCCCGGGGTCCCCTCCGTGGGCCCGAAGACCGCCGCCCAGCTCCTCGAGGCCCACGGCGACCTGGACGGCATCTACGAGCACCTCGACGCGGTCACGAAGAAGAGCGTTCGGGCCAAGCTCACCGACCACCGGGACGACGCCTTTCTCTCCCGGGAGCTCGTCACGCTACGGGACGACCTTCCCCTGTCCCTCGACGCCGACACCCTCGCCTACGACGGTGGCGATCAGGAGCGCCTCCGGGCCCTCTTCCGGGAGCTCGAGATGACCCGGCTTCTCGAGCAGCTCGAGGCGAGCGTCCCGTCGGGCCCCGTGGAGGAAGCGGCGGCGGTGGTGGCCGAGCTGGTCACGAGCGATGCCGGCCTCCGAGACCTCGCCCGGGACCTCCGGGAGGCGGGCCGGTTCTCGATCCAGACCCTGGTCGACGACCCCCTCCGGGATCCCATCGTCGGTTTGGTCTTCGCCCGGCGCTCCGACGAAGCCTTCCTCGTTCCGACCGGCGGGCCCATGCTGAAGGACCCCGTCTCGCCGGAACGCCTCGCCGAGACCCTGGGGCCGGTCCTCGCCGACGGGGCGGTCGGCAAGTCCACGGACGACGTCAAGCGGGACCTGGTCGCCCTGCGTCGTCTCGGGTTGGAGCTCGATGGGCCCGTCTTCGACACGATGCTCGCCAGCTACCTCGTCGACCCGGAGCGGCACGGCCACGGGCTCGACGACCTGGCCCGGGGCGAGCTTCGGCGGGAGCTGCCGCGACCGGACCGGGCGGAGACGGTCGGGAAAGGGCGGCGCACGCCGGCGAAAGTGGCCCTCGCGACGGTACGGTCTTCCCGGCTGCGGGAGACGGTGGGGCCGCGTTGCGCGGCCCTCGCGGAGATCGCGGACGCCCTCCGGCGCCGACTGGCGGACGACGAGCTCGAAGGCCTGTACGAAGACGTGGAGCTCCCCCTCGCCCGGGTGCTCGCCCGGATGGAGGACGCCGGCATCCGCCTCGACTCGGCCCTCCTGGAAGGGCTCTCGACGGAGGTCACCGCCCAGATTCGGGAGCTCGAAGCCCGGTCCTTCGAGCTCGCGGGGCACGAGTTCAACGTCGGCTCCCCCCGCCAGCTCGAGACCGTCCTCTTCGACGAGCTGGGCCTCCCGGTGCTCAAGCGGACCAAGACCGCCCGGTCGACGGACCACGAGGTGCTCGAAGACCTCTCCGTCGAGCACGAGCTCCCGGCCGTCATCCTCGAGCACCGGCAGCTGTCGAAGCTCCAGAGCACCTACCTCGAGGCGCTCCCCGCCGCCGTCGACGCGACCTCGGGCCGCGTCCACACCCGCTACAACCAGGCGGTCGCCGCCACCGGCCGGCTGTCCTCGAGCGACCCCAACCTGCAGAACATCCCGATCCGAACGGAGCTCGGACGGCGTATCCGCCATGCCTTCGTCCCCCGGGAAGGATGGCGGATCCTCGCCGCCGACTACTCCCAGATCGAGCTCCGACTGCTCGCCCACCTCAGCCAGGACGCGGAGCTCGTCGACGCCTATACCACCGGGGAGGACGTGCACGTGCGGACGGCGACGGCGCTTTTCGAGGTGGCCCCGGAGGCGGTGACCCGGGAGCAACGGGGCCAGGCGAAGACCGTGAACTTCGCGGTGATCTACGGACAGACCCAGTTCGCCCTGGCCCGCAACCTCCGCATCGAACGACGGGAGGCGAAGCGATACATCGACGCCTTCTTCACCCGCTACGAGGGCGTCCGCCGGTTCATGGAAGAGACCATCGACGAGGCGAAGCGAACCGGGGAGACGCGCACGATCCTCGGCCGACGACGGCGCCTTCCGGACCTCCAGAGCCGGAACAGGACCCTTCGGGGCGCCGCCGAGCGCATGGCGCGGAACACCCCGATCCAGGGGAGCGCGGCGGACATCATGAAGCTCGCCATGGTGGCGGTGCAGCGTCGCCTCGACGACGCGGGTCTGGCGAGCCGCATGCTGCTGACGGTGCACGACGAGCTCGTCTTCGAGGCTCCGCCGGAGGAGGTGGCGTCCCTCGAGACCTTGGTCCGGGAGGCGATGGTCGGCGTCGTCGAGATGCGGGTACCCCTCGAGGTGGACGTCGGGGTCGCCGACACCTGGGGGGACGCCCACTGAAGAGGGTCGCTCAAAATAACGCTCCGGTCGCCCCGTCTCGCCGGGCCGTACCGCCGCCGGGACGGGGTCGAGCAACAGAAATGGGGCCCATCCGCCGATGGTCCGTTTCCGGGACACCTCCCTCCCCATGGCCGCCGACCCCAGGACACCCGCTTCGGAAGCCCCCGGGGGGACGTTCCCCGCGCCCCCGGCCCTCGACCGTAAGGACCTCGCCGCCTTCGACCTCATCCCCCAGGGCGTCGTGGTCACCCGGCCCTCGGACGGGCTCTTCCTCTACGTGAACGCCGCGGCGGCTAGGGTCCTCGGCCGTCCGCCGGAAGAGCTCGTCGGCCGCCGCCGGGCGAGCGAGTTCTACGAGCGACCCGAGCGGCGCAGCGAGATCGTGCAGGGGGTCGCCGAGGCAGGCACGCCGGAGGAGGTGGCCCTCCTCCGACCCGACGGCCGCCGGGTCTGGGTGCTGCTCACCCTGCGGCAGGCGCTCTTCGACGGGGAGCCCTGTCTGCTCTGCTCCGTCGTCGACGTCACCCACCGCCTCGGCATCGAGGCGGAGCTCCGCCAGAGCCAGGACCGGCTCGCCATCGTCGGGGCGATGGCGCGGTCGATCCGCGCGGGCCTCTCCCGGGTCCGGGTGGCGGAGGTGGCGGTCGAACGGACCGCCGAGATCCTGTCCTCCGAGCTCCGGGTCTGCTGCGCCCTCCTCGACGAGCAGGGGGAGGCCCGGGTGCTCGCCTCCCACGGGCCGCCCTCGATGCCCTCCCTCGAGGGGCGCGTGGTCGACCTGTCCCTCGCCCCCGCCTACCTGGAAGCCCTGGTCGAGGGGCGGCCCTTCGTGACGGAGGACGCCCTCGACGATCGCCGCCTCGCGGACGTCCGGGAGAGCCTCGCGCCCCTGGGCTGCCGCGCCTTCGTCGACGCGCCCCTCTTCGGCGGTGCCGAGCTCGTCGGCGTGTTCTGCATCGCCGCCGCCGAGCCCCGGGCGTTTTCCCAGCACGAGGTGGAGACCCTTCGTGAGGTGGCGAGCTACCTGAGCGGGGCCCTCCACGACGCCCAGCTCCAGGAGGAGCGCCGGGAGCACGAGGCCTTCCAGCGAGAGCTCCTCCACGCGGACCGCCTGAAGTCCATCGGGCAGCTCGCCGCCGGCGTCGCCCATGAGATCAACAACCCCGCCGCCTTCGTCTCCGCCAACCTCGACGCGCTCCGGACGGCCGTCCGTCGCGCCTCCCGGCAGGCCAGCGACGACGGGGGGCCCCTCGACCTCCGGGAGATGGGCCGCATCCTCCACGAGTGCGAGGTCGGGCTGCACCGGATCGCGAGCGTGGCGAGCCAGCTACGCGCTTTCGCTCGAGTCGAGCGGGACGAGCTCGAGACCACCGACCTGAACGGCCTGGTGGAGGGCGCCTGCGCGATGGTTCGGAACGAGGTGCGGGCCCGGGGGACCTTGGTCACGGAGCTCGGCAACGTTCCTCTCGTCGTCGCCTGCCCGGGCAAGGTCTCCCAGGTGCTGGTCAACCTCCTGGTCAATGCGGCCCACGCCCTGCCGGAGGGAGACGTCGAGGCCAACCGCATCGTCGTCCGCACCCGCCGGCAGGGAGACCAGGTCACCATCACCGTCGAGGACACGGGCTCGGGGATGGATGAACGCGTCCGGGCGCGGATCTTCGAGCCCTTCTACACGACGAAGCCCCGGGAGCTCGGGACCGGGCTCGGGCTCTCCCTCTCCGCCGAGATCGTTCGCCAGCACGGAGGCGAGATCGAGGTGTCGAGCGCCCCGGGTCAGGGCAGCACCTTCAGCGTCTCCCTGCCCATCGGTCAGGTGCGACCGTCTTCCCTGCAGGGCCTGGCGGTCCCGAACGTCGAAGCGGGTCGACGCCGTCTCCGGGTCCTGGCCGTCGACGACGAGGAGCTGCTTCTCCGAAGCCTGGAGCGGACCCTGGGACGGCGGCACGAGCTGGTGACCGCCCTCGGGGGTCGCGCCGGTCTGGCCGCGATGGAAGGGGACGACCGATGGGACGTCGTGCTCTGCGACCTCATGATGCCGGACCTCGACGGGCAGCGCCTCTACGAGACGGTGGCCCGAGACCGTCCCCAGATCGCCCGACGTTTCGTCTTCATGAGCGGCGGCGCCTTCACCCCCCGGACGAAGGAGTTCGTCGCCCGGGTCGACCGCCCCGTGCTGCACAAGCCGGTGCGGGTGCAGGCGCTCGAGACGGCCCTGGCTCGGCTGGTCTCGTCGGAGTAGGGGGTTGCCGGGGCCGAGCGGGGTAACCGGCCCGTCCGC
>DAPKRP010000561.1:0-2751 GCA_031800515.1 Polyangiaceae bacterium LLY-WYZ-14_1
CTGCTCCAGGAGGTCGCCGAGCTGCTGGCCCCCCTCGCCGAGCGGCGAGAGATCCGGGTGGACCTGCTCGTGGAGCCCGGGCTGCCGGTCCCCGCGCGCCGCAGCGATCTCTTCACCGTCGTATGGAACCTGGCGAAGAACGCCCTCGAAGCGCTCCCGGACGGTGGTCGGGTCCATCTGGGCGCTCGCCTGGACGAACGCACCGGCTTCGCCCTGCTCTGGGTCGAGGACGACGGGCCCGGGATCCCGGAGACCCAGATCCCGAAGCTCTTCGAGCCGTACTTCACCACGAAAGCGGAGGGCACGGGCCTCGGCCTCCCCCTGGTCCACCGCACCGTGGTGGAGCTCGGCGGTCGCATCGCGTTGGACACGGCCCCGGGACGCCAGGGCACCCGCTTCACCGTGCACCTCCCGGCCCTACCCCCGGCCTCGCAGCCCGCGCCACCCTCGTCCTCGACCGCCCGGAAGGGCGGCGTACAGACCGAGCGGGACGCCCGAACGGCCCCCGTCGTCGACCGGGAGGGCCCGGTCAGCGTGGTCCGGCCGCAGGGGAGGTCGCCCGAGCGCTCCGCCCCCGCAGCCCTTGGGGTCGTGGGCCGACGGGATAGCGGGGTGCTCGACCGCCCCCAGTCCCTCGATGCCCGGGTGCTGGTCCTCGACGACGACGTGGGCCTCCGGGAGCTGCTCGAGACCACGCTGACGCTCCGGGGAGCCCAGGTCGTCGCCGCCGAGGAGCCGACCCCCGAGGTGCTCGCCCAGGGGCCCTTCGACGTGGCGATCGTCGACCAGCGCCTCGGCTCCCTGAACGGGGACCGGGTCCTCGCGGGACTGGCCCCTCAGGTGCGCCGCCGGGTGTTGATGTCCGGAGGCTCGATGCCCCCGGGCGCCTCCCACCACGGGCCCGCTCCCGATGCCTGGCTGCGCAAACCCTTCGACCCGGACGAGGTGGTCGGGATCCTGCGCCGGCTGCTCGAGAGCGACGCCTCCGGTCGCACCGCCGTCGAGCGGTAGCCAACCGGCGGACGGCGGCTGCTATCCTCCCGCCTCCCATGTCGGTGCGACCCACCTGGACGACCACGTCCATCGAGGTGCTGCCGAGCACCGACCCGGGGTCCGACCCGACGCCGGGGCTCGTCCTGGTCTACGCCCCGACCCAGGAACGCCTTCCCCCCGTCTTCGCTTTTCAGGAGGGCGAGAACCTCCTCGGGCGGGACCCGGAGCATCGGATCCATCTGCCCGACGCCGCGGTCTCCCGAACCCACGCCCGCGTCGAACGGCAGGGGGAGCATTGCTGGATCGAAGACTGCCGGTCGACGAACGGCACCTTGATCAACGGTCGACGTACCCAGCGTACCAGGCTGCGGGACCACGACATCGTGCGCGTCGGGGACAACGTCTTCCGCTTCGTCGCGCGCTCGGTCTACGACTTCGCCGCCTTCCGCGTCGACGAGGTCGAGCTGCCTCCCCGAAGAGCGGAGGCGGCCGCGCGGGGCCTCGCCGGAGGGCGTTCCCTCTCCCGGGTGCTGGAGCAGATCGACAAGGTCGCCCCGACCGATCTGTCGGTGGTGATCCAGGGGGAGTCGGGCACGGGCAAAGAGCTGGTCGCCCGGGAGCTTCACGTCCGGAGCGGCCGGAAGGGCGCCTTCGTCCCGGTGAACTGCGGCGCCATCGTCGCCCAGCTCGGGGAAAGCGAGCTCTTCGGCCACAAGAAGGGCGCCTTCACCGGGGCGACCTCGGACCAGCCGGGTCTCATCCGGGCCGCCCAGGGCGGCACCCTGTTCCTGGACGAGATCGGGGAGATGAGCCTCGAGCTCCAGGTCAAGCTGCTCCGGGTCCTCCAGGAACGGCAGGTGGTGCCGGTCGGGGGGACCGCTGGAATCCCGGTGGATTTTCGGGTCGTCGCCGCCACCCATCGGGACCTCGAGCGGCTGGTCGGGCAGGGGTCCTTTCGGGGGGATCTGCTCGCCCGGCTCAGGGATTTCGTCATCGAGCTGCCGGCCCTTCGCCAGCGCCGGGAGGATCTGGTCCCCCTGGTCCGGCACGTCCTACGGCAGGAAGGACGGGAGGACCTGCCTCTCAGCGTTCCCTTCATGGTGGCCCTGGCGCACTACGAGTGGCCCTACAACGTGCGGGAGCTGGAGCGGGCGGTGCGCCACGCCCTCGCCCTCCTCGAGCCCGGCGAGCCCCTCGAGCTCAAGCACCTGCCGGAGACGGTGCGACGACCGCTGGCGAAGCACGGGCGGTGGGCGACGGAGGAGCATCCCGTCGGCGAGGCCCGACCGACCCCCCTCGCGGTGCCCTCGTCGGCCCCGCCGCCTGCCCTGGTGCCGGATGCCGAGGGCGTTCACCCGCCCCGGTCCGGGATCCCCGGCGGAGGTCGCGGGGGGCCGAGCACCGCCCCGGAGGAGGGCGCTCTCCGCGCCTGCCTGGCCCGGCACCGGGGGAACGTGGCGGCGGTGGCCCGGGAATACGGGAAGCAGCGGATGCAGGTGCACCGCTGGATGGCGCGCTACGGCATCGACCCGAACCACTACCGGAGCTGAGCCCGGGGGGGTTGGCGAAGGGGGTGCTCGGGCGTAAAGTGACGTTTTGGAGCCAGGTCGGTCGGGTCCCCTCGCCGCGACGCCTGGCCGGGATGGAGGCTTGATGCAAAACGGCGCTGGCGGGATGCTCACCCCGGACGGGCCGTCCGGAAGCGCGTCGCCGGGCACCCGGACACCAGACGCCGAAGCGGCGACCCCAGCGGCCCGC
>DAPKRP010000562.1:0-4856 GCA_031800515.1 Polyangiaceae bacterium LLY-WYZ-14_1
TCACCGCCGGTGCCCCGGTCCCCGGGGAAGAGATGACCGCCGCCGCCGCCGCCGCTCGTCATGCTGCCAGGGCCGCCTCCCCCGGGCCCCGCGCCGGGCTCGAGGGGAGGGCCGCCGGGGAACCCGCCACCCCGGGCGGCCTGGCCCTCCCCGGACACGTCGACGGTGGCGCCGAAGGTCCCGCCGCTCATGGAAAAGAGGCGAAAGCCCGTATCGTCCTGCACGTCGAAGGTGACGCCGGAGCTGTCGATCCCGGAGACCACCCGCACCGGTCCGCTGTCGAGGTCCGCGTCGGCGGCTGCGTCGAAGCGGTCGAGGAAGGCGAAGTTCACCCGGACCTGGACCGGCACCTCGGTCGCCGGGGAGACGATCTGCAGGAACACGCCCCGCACGTTCTCCAGGGTGGGCCAGGCGAGCCCTCGGCCGTTCGGCTCGATATCCGGGACGTTCATCACGACCCCGCAGCGAACCGCGTTGCACTTCTGGGCGATGATCTCCGGGCCGGCCAGGGTCTGGGATTCGACGCTGGCGCATCGGTAGTTTTCGAAGGGCTCGTCCGATCGGCGGACGTCCAGGGAGATCACCCAGGACTGCTGACCTTCGAAGCCACGGCGGATCCCGTCGGAGCTCGGGGCCAGGAAGGGACGGCCGCATTCTTCATCATCGTCGTCGTCGTCGTCGTCCCCCATCGGCATCCCGCTGTCGCCGTCGTCGTCGTCGTCGTCGCCCGGGCCCCCGTCGGGGAACATCATCATGTCGTCGTCGTCATCGTCCCCCATGCCGCCGGCGTCGTCGCCGCAGCCGGGCCCCGCGGCCAGCACGAGCAGCGCCACGGCCGCGCGCAGGGCGGAACCGAGCCGGGCACCTCCCGCCCCAGGAAGGAGGCGTAGGCCGAGGGCCCCGGGACGTCGGCCGGGGACGAATAGCGCGAAGGCGAAGCGAAGAAGGCGATTCATGACGTTCGTTTTCGATGCAGGGCGCCGGGATGGGGGCGAGGCCCCCGGGGCGTGGCGTGGGCAGAGAGAGGCGATGGGTCGTCGGGCAGCTCACATGGCGATGCAGATACCGCCAGCCATCTCGCTGCAGAACATCCCCATCGCGCACCGACGGCTGTCCGGCTCGCCATCCTGGTCGAGGCAGCTCGGGGTGCAGACGCCGGTGCCCTCGACCAGGGTCTCGTTGCACGCCAGGGCGATGCCGCTGCCGGGCGCGAAGGGGGGACAGTCCGAGGCCTGGTTGCAGCGAGGAAGGCAGATGGAATCGGAGGGCTCCCCCGCCCCCGTGTTCGCCCGCTCGACGCACTGGCCCCCGGCGTTGATGCACGCGTCGCCGATCCCCGGGGCGAAACAGTCCCGGAGGGCGCAGGCGGTCCAGGCGGAACGCGGAATCGGGTTGTCCGGGTCCATCGGGTTGTTAAGCGGGAAGCCCGTGCAGACGCCCGCTCCGAAGGGCGACCAGCAGCGGCTATCGTCCAGGCCGACGGGCGCCGGGGCGAGGGCACCGCAGGGGCCCCCGAGGTTCGGCGAGGCGATGCCGTTGTAGTTCCCCGGCAGGCAGCCGCCTTCGTCGAGGCTTCGACCATCCCAGGCGCAGCGATATCCGCGCCGACAACCGAGGCCCCGGCCGTCCGGGCCGAGCCGGAGGAGGTCGTTCTCTTCCTCGGCGCCGACGGTGCAGCGCAGCAGGCAGCCTTCGGCGAGGAAGTCCTTGCCCATGCAGATCTCGTCTTCCCCATCGCAGGTGCGCCCGGCGGCCCGGCAGCCGAAGCGGGTGCAGTAGCCGTCTTCGTAGACGCCGTCCGTGTTCCCCTCGGTCACGCAGAAGCCGTTCTCCATGCACTGGCTGTCCCGGTCACAGGGGTCGCCGGCGGTGGCCTCCGGGTTGCCGGGCTGGTCGCAGCGGTAGGTGGTCGCGTTGCAGGTCGCGCCCTCGGCGGCGGCGTCGAGCACCAGGCGGTCGCCGTCCCGGTTGACGATGGGATTGAAGGGGTCGACCACGCCGTTGCCGTTCGTGTCCTCCCGGAAGACCCGACACTGGACGTCGGCGGAACAGCCCGGCTGGCAGGTCTCGCTGATCCAGTCGCACTCGTAGCCTTCCCGGCAGCCGCTGTTGCCGTCCGCCGAGGGGCTGCAGCGCTGGAAGCACTGCCGCACCGGGTCCCCGGTGATGTCCGTCCCATCGACGCATCGGCCGCAGAGCTCGCCCTCCGGCCCACGTCCGCAATCCGAGTCCTGCCGGCAGCCGAAGCCGCCAACGACGCCCTCGGTGCTGCAGTAGCCGCCGATCCAGTCCGTGACGGAGACCGGCCCGTCGAGCCCGTCCACCGGGTCCCCGGCCACTCCGATGAGCCCCGGCTCCTCGGCGATGCACACCCGGCTTCGGTCGACGCCGAGGCCCGTGCAATCGGCGGCGGCGGTGCAGGGGTTCCCGACGACGCAGGCGCTGCCGGTCGGTCCTGCGTCTTCTTCCGGTCCCGCGTCCATCGGCCCGGCGTCGACCGGCACGTCGTCATCGTCGTCGTCGTCACCGGGGGTCGCACCGTCGTCGCCGCAGCCCCCGGCGTAGAAAAGGAGGGCCAGGGCGGTCAGGGCGGCGCGCGGGGTTCGCGCCGGCCAGCCGGTGGCGCGCCGTGGATCAAGCCAGTCCATCATCGAAGAGCTCCTGGGCTCGGCCTTAGCACGCCCGTCGGGGGACGAGGCCGGACCCTCGCACCCCTGCCCGGAAGCTCGAACCGGGTCGGCGCCGGTCCCGAACGCCGCTCGCGGCGTCGCGCTTCTTCGAAAGGGCGTTCAGCCCTTCCTCGTGGCCGCGCCTTGCGACCGGCACCCGGTCCTCACCGGGTTCCCGGGCCGAGCTTCCGGGCAGGGGTACTAGCCCTCTCGATATCCCCCCTCGGCCCCCGTTTTCCGTGCGATCCCGCACGGCCGGCAGACCCTTTCGGGTAGGGACTAGTCCGGGCAGCCGTCCCGGTCCCGGCGGCGGATCCGGGGCTCCGGGATCTCGGGGCATTCGTCGAGGTGGTCCGGCACCCCATCCCCATCGACGTCGTCGTCCGGGCAGCCATCCGTGTCCTCTAGCCCATCCGTGTCTTCGGGCTGGTCGGGGCAAAGGTCCGCGGCCCCGTGGATACCGTCCCCGTCTTCGTCGTCGTCCGGGCAGCCGTCGTCGTCCCGGTCCCCGTCCAGGTCCTCGGGGGTCTCCGGGCAGGAGTCGTAGCCGTCGGGCACCCCGTCCCGGTCGTTGTCCCCGTCCGGACAGCCGTCTTCGTCGTCGACCCCATCGAGATCTTCCGCCTGCCGGGGGCAGGGGTCGCGGACGTCGGGCACCCCGTCCCCGTCGTCGTCTTCGTCGGGACAGCCGTCCTCGTCCTGAAAGCCGTCCTGGTCTTCCGGCACCGCAGGGCAGGGGTCCCGGTCGTCCGGCACCCCGTCCCGGTCCGTGTCCGTCGGCACCCGGCGCAGGTACTCTGCACTGACCAGAAAGCGGAGGTCCGGTACCCCTGGGGCATCGGCGAGCCCGACGCCGAGCCCGGTGCCGAGGCGGAAGTCGCCGAGGATGAAGCGACCCCCGAACCGCAGCTCGATCTGGTCGTCCGCGGCGCCGAAGCTCGTCTGTCCGGTGAGCTCGGCCAGGGCCTCGAAGATGGGCACGATCCGGTAGCGCCCGGCTAGGGCGAAGGTCAGTCCGGAGGCGACCCCCGCCTCGAGCACCTCGGCGGACCGGCGGAGGATGCCCCCGAGATTGACCGCCACGGCGACCGGTCCCTGGAGGAGCTCGCCGACGAGGTGAGCCCCAGCCATGGGGAGCTCGTCGCCGACGTAGCGGTTCTCCAAGGTGGCGTGCCCGGTCGGGAAGCCGGCGAAGACGACGACGGCGCCGCTCAGGCCATCGGCCACGCCTCCCCCGAGGTCGAGCTTCATGTGGAGGCGGAGGTCCCCGAGGCCGAAGGTGGCCCCGCCCCGCAGGTCCGTGTTCGGCGTGCCGTCGACGGTGAAGGGGAACGCGTCTCCGCTCACGTGGGTGAGGGGGACGTCCAGGCTGAGCTGGAGCACGTCGTTGAAGGCCCAGCCGACCATGAGGTGGAACTGGGTCATGTGGCGGACCACCGCGGCCTGGTCGCCGGCCACGTCGTCGCAGCCGATGGAGGTGTCTTCGACGCAGTCGATGACCAGGGGGTCGTTGGCGTAGTTCAGGATCAGGGCGACGTAGGGGAGCTCCAGGGGCTCGACCTCTCCGCCGTCCGCCATGAAATAGGCGGAGGGCCCGGGGGCTGGGCGGAAGGTCGCCGCGGAGAAGTCATCCGTGTCGATGGTCTGGCCAAGGGCCTCGGGCACTCCGACCGCCCAGGCGGCGGTGGTCAGGCCAAGGCACAGGACGGCGCCGAGAATCCGAGGCGCCGGGCCCCTGGGAGGGGTCCGGAAAGCGGGCTTGGGGTTCCCGGTCCCGACGGCGCTCGCCGTTCTCGTCGTCCCGTCCCAGCGAAATCCTAGCGGTCGCACGCCTACCCATCGCCGCCCTGGGGGTCAGAACCACGGCGAGGGCGCACCGCCGCGTGTCCCGCGCGTACGACGGTTCGCCGGAGAAACCGAAGAACCCCGGGGAAAAACTCGCCCGCGGGCCGCCCCGGGGCCTGCAGGAGACACGATGACGGACGACCCACAAGGACGATGTACCCGACGAAGCTACCTCAAGCGCCACCTGGCCGTCGTGGGCACCCTGGCCTTCGCCGGCACGGGCGGTCTGATCTCCGCCTGCACGAAGGGGGGCGGCGAGGCCGAAGGCGGCGGCGGGGCCGGCGAGGCGGACCAGGCGCTCTCCGACCTGAGCTGCACCGACACCTCCGGGCTGAGCCAGAC